>NZ_BCBJ01000009.1:0-46895 GCF_001320605.1 Pseudomonas sp. NBRC 111133
GATTTCAGCCCTACACAAAAATTTTTGCCAACCACCCGCAAGCCGACAATGCTAGTCGCGCAGATCCGACTCGTGAATCGGGTTGGCCCGGCTGGTCGCACGTTGGTACTGCGCGGGCCAGGTAGCTTTGTTACCGCCCAGGTCATCATCGGCATGCAGCGGCCAGTACGGGTCGCGCAGCAGTTCGCGGGCGAGGAAGATGATGTCGGCCTGGCCGGTCCGCAAAATGTGCTCGGCCTGAGCCGGTTCGGTGATCATGCCCACGGTGCCGGTGGCGATTTCCGATTCCTTGCGCACGCGTTCGGCGAAGCGGGTCTGATAGCCGGGGCCGGTAGGGATCTCGGCGTTTACCGAAGTGCCGCCGGAAGATACGTCGATCAGGTCGACACCCAAACCGCGCAGTCGGCGGGCCAGTTCGACGGTTTCATCGGGGTTCCAGCCGTCTTCGACCCAATCGGTTGCCGATACCCGCACCAACAGCGGCAATTCGGCCGGCCAGATCTTGCGCACGGCCTCGACCACTTGCAGGGTCAGGCGGATGCGGTTCTCGAAGCAGCTGCCGTACTCGTCGCGGCGCTGGTTACTCAACGGGGACAGGAACTGATGCAACAGGTAGCCATGGGCCGCATGGATTTCGACCACCTTGAAACCGGCCTTCAAGGCGCGCTCGGTCGAGGCGACGAAGGCAGCGATCACACCCTGGATCTCGTCGTGGTTCAATTCACGTGGCGGCGTGTGTTGTGGGTCGAACGCAATCTTTGATGGCCCTACTGGCTGCCAGCCACCGTCTTCGAGCTTCACACTGCCCTGCTTGCCCAGCCATGGGCGATAGGTACTGGCCTTGCGCCCGGCGTGGGCCAGCTGGATACCAGGCACGGCACCTTGTGCGGTGATGAAGCGGGTAATACGTTGCAGCGGGGCGATCTGAGCGTCGTCCCACAGGCCAAGGTCTTCGGCGGTGATGCGGCCATCCGCGGTGACCGCCACGGCTTCAGTGATAACCAGGCCTGCACCACCCACGGCGCGGCTGCCCAAATGAACAAGGTGCCAATCGTTGGCCAGGCCATCGACGGCGGAATACTGGCACATCGGTGACACAGCGATGCGGTTGGGCAGGGTCAGCTGACGCAGGGTGTAAGGCTCGAGCAGCAGGCTCATGAGGGCACCTCCCAAGGACTCCAATGGTGATCCGGCCCGGACACTCAATTGCACGCCCCTGGCCCAGGTCCGGTCATAACTTCAGACTAGACCAGAATGGGTGGGGGGTAGGTTCCATGGGATTTTGGGTGGGGTGCTGGATGGTGGTTGGCTCGAAAGTGATGTCGCCTGTGAGATCGAGCGCCGCCCGCGCGGCGCATCGCGAGCTGCGCTCGCTCCTACGTTTGTTTCGGGTCAGTCATGCCTGTGAAAAACGCGCGCGACCGCCTTGTTGGTACGACACGATATCGAGCCATGCGCAAAAGCGTTCGCGCGCAAATCCCACAGGAATTATTGGCCCGAAACAAACGTAGGAGCGAGCGCAGCTCACGATGCGCCGCGCGGGCGGCGCTCTATCTCCGTCACACCACAAAAATCAAAGCGAACCCCGCGAGACCCTCAGCGTGGCTCCATGTGGGCAATCATCAACTGCACACTTTCATTCCCACGAAACTCGTTCACATCCAGCTTGTAGGCCAGCTCGACCCAGCGCACGGTCGGGTTCGGCCACACTTCGCGGTCGATGCCGAAGGCAATACCGTCCAGCCGCACCGAACCGCACTCGCTCTTGAGCACCACCTTCAGATGCCGTTCGCCCACCACACGCTGCTCCACCAGCTGGAACACGCCATGGAACAGCGGCTCTGGGAAGTGCTGGCCCCAAGGGCCGGCGTGGCGCAAGGCTTTGGCCAGGTCGAGGTGGAACTCTTCCACGGCCAGGCTGCCATCGGACAGCAACCGGCCGGTGAGGTCTTCTTCACGCAACTGGCGCCGCACTTCTTCGTCGAATGCTTCGGCAAATGCGGGGAAATTGCCCTCGGGCAACGACAGCCCCGCTGCCATGGCGTGGCCGCCGAACTTGCTGATCAGCTCGGGGTGGCGGGCCGCTACGGCATCCAGCGCGTCACGGATGTGGAACCCCGGCACCGAACGCGCCGAACCTTTGAGCATGCCCTCGCCGGCATCGGCAAAAGCGATAGTCGGCCGGTGATAACGTTCTTTCAGGCGCGAAGCCAGAATACCGATCACGCCTTGGTGCCAATCTGCATCGAACAGGCACAGGCCATAAGGCATGGACTCGACCGGCAGGTCCTTGAGCTGGGCCAGGGCTTCGCGCTGCATGCCCTGCTCGATGGACTTGCGGTCCTGGTTCAGGTCGTCCAGCTGCTGAGCCATGTCCTGGGCCAGGGCCGCGTCTTCGCACAGCAGGCACTCGATGCCCAGGCTCATGTCGTCCAGGCGCCCGGCAGCGTTCAACCGAGGGCCAAGGATGAAACCCAGGTCGGTCGAGGTGATGCGCCGGTGGTCACGGCGGGCCACTTCCAGAATGGCTTTCAGCCCTGGCCGGGCACGGCCGGCGCGAATACGCTCGAGGCCCTGGTGCACCAGAATGCGGTTGTTGGCATCCAGCGGTACCACATCGGCGACGCTGCCCAGCGCGACCAGGTCGAGCAGTTCGCCGATGTTCGGCTGCGGTTGCGTCTCGTAGCGTCCCAAGCTGCGCAAGCGCGCGCGCAGGGCCATCAGCACATAGAAGATCACCCCGACCCCGGCCAGCGCCTTGCTCGGGAACGTACAGCCCGGCTGGTTGGGGTTGATGATGGCGTCGGCGTCAGGCAGTTGCTGACCCGGCAGATGATGGTCGGTGACCAGTACCTTGAGCCCGGCAGCCTTAGCAGCGGCCACACCCTCAACACTGGAAATGCCGTTGTCCACAGTAATCAGCAATTGCGGCTGACGCTGCAGCGCCACCTCGACGATTTCCGGGGTCAGGCCGTAGCCGTACTCGAACCGGTTGGGCACCAGGTAATCGACATGGGCCGCGCCCAGCAGGCGCAGGCCCAGCACCCCGACAGTGCTGGCGGTGGCACCATCGGCATCGAAGTCACCCACAATCAGGATACGTTGGCGCTGGTCGAGGGCCTCGACCAGCAGGTTAACACCGGCCTCGATGCCCTTGAGCTGCTGATACGGCAGCAGACGCGCCAGGCTTTTGTCCAGCTCGGCCTCGCTTTGCACGCCACGGGCGGCGTACAGGCGGGTCAGCAAGGGAGGCAGGTTACCCAGGAATGGCAGGGTCGGCGGCAGGGGGCGAGGTTCGATACGCATGGGTTGCTTCAGCCACGCTCACCGAGCAGCCACTGCAGTTGCACTTCATGCTGGCCACGGTCGTCAGTCACGAACACCGTGCCTTCGCTGATCATCACGTCCCACTTGATGCTGCGCGGCATGTCGGTGGCCAGGGTTTCCAGCACTTCCTGTGGCACGGCAGCAATGCTCAGGTTCTTCAGGTTCTTGACCGCGCTCACCACTTTGCCTTCCCACACGCGCAGGCTGCCGTAGGCCAGCAGGCTGGTGCGCTCGGTACGGCGCGAGCACCAGGTCAGGCGGTCGGCATCGGGTTGGCCGACTTCGATCCAGTGCAGCACGCGGTCGTCCAGGCTCTTTTCCCACAGCGCCGGCTCATCGACATCCGACAGGCCACGGCCAAACGACAAGTTCTCGTTGTACCAAAGCGCGTACGCCAACAAACGAACTGCCATACGCTCTTCGGTTTCCGACGGGTGACGAGCGATGGTTTGCTTGACGCTTTCGTAGACGTTGCGATCGAGGTCGGTGAGATTCAATTCGAACTTGTAGGTGGTGGACGGCTGGGCCATGGTCGAGGGGCTTCGTGCAAAAGAAAAGTGGCACAGTCTAACCCATCCGCACCGTCCATGCGCCGCAGCAGTACCCGGCGAAACCGACGTGTGATAAAACCACGGCTCTGCCCAGCTGCCACGGATGCCCCATGTCGACGCCCAGCAAACCCCTCGCCGGCCTTAAAGTTGTGGAACTCGGCACGCTGATTGCCGGGCCGTTCGCCTCACGCATCTGTGCCGAATTCGGTGCAGAAGTGATCAAGGTCGAGTCTCCGGATGGCGGCGACCCGCTGCGCAAGTGGCGCAAGCTGTATGAGGGCACTTCGCTGTGGTGGTTCGTGCAGGCGCGCAACAAGCAGTCGCTCACGCTTAACCTCAAGCACCCCGAAGGCCGCGAGGTGCTGAAAAAACTGCTGGCCCAAGCCGACATTCTGATCGAAAACTTCCGCCCGGGCGTGCTCGAAAAGCTCGGCCTGGGCTGGGATGTGCTGCATGCCCTTAACCCGCGTCTGGTCATGGTACGCCTGTCGGGCTTTGGCCAGACCGGGCCGATGAAAGACCAGCCCGGCTTCGGCGCGGTGGGCGAGTCGATGGGTGGTCTGCGCTACATTACCGGCTTCGACGACCGCCCGCCGGTGCGCACGGGCATTTCCATCGGTGACTCAATTGCTGCCCTGTGGGGGGTGATTGGCGCGTTAATGGCGCTGCGCCACCATGAGGTCAATGGCGGCCAGGGCCAGGTTGTGGACGTGGCGCTGTATGAGGCGATCTTCGCCATGATGGAAAGCATGGTGCCGGAATTCGATGTGTTCGGGTTTATCCGCGAGCGCACCGGCAACATCATGCCGGGCATCACACCCTCCTCCATCCACACCAGCGCCGACGGCAAGCATGTGCAAATTGGCGCCAACGGCGATGCCATCTTCAAACGTTTCATGCTGGCGATTGGCCGCACCGACCTGGCGGATGACCCTACCCTGGCCACCAATGATGGCCGCGACCTGCGCCGTGACGAACTCTACGGAGTGATTGACCGCTGGGCCAACAGCCTGCCGCTGGACCAACTGATGCAGGTGCTGACCACGGCAGAGGTGCCTGCCAGCCGCATCTACTCGGCCGAGGACATGTTCAATGACCCGCAATACCTGGCACGAGAGATGTTCCTGCAGGCCAAGTTGCCGGATGGCAAGCCGTTCCGCACGCCGGGCATCGTGCCCAAGCTGTCGGATACACCTGGCTCCACCGAGTGGGTCGGCCCGGCGCTGGGCGAACACACCGAGGCACTGCTCACCCGCCTGGGCTATGACGCAGCGGCCATTGCCGGCCTGCGCCAGGCCGGCGCGGTCTGAAGCCTGCCGCTGCCCTTGCCGATGCGCGCTGCCTGCTGGCTACGCCACCTGATCCTGCTGTGCGGGCTACTGCCCGCATTGCTCATGCAATCTGCCAGCGCCAAGGAGCGCATCTTCTGGCTGGTGCGCGACCTGCCACCCTTCACCATTTTCGAAGGCCCGCAAAAAGGCCAAGGGGTGATCGACCAGCTATTGCCGCTGCTGACCAGGCAGATGGCCGAGTACGACCACACCATCGTGCGGGTGAACCGTGCACGCGGCATCCAGATGCTGCAAGACCGCAACACATTCACCTGCGACCCGACCCTGCTATGGACCCCGGAACGAGCCAGATACGCGCTTTTTTCCATGCCAACGCTGGGTGTGCTCAGCGGTGGCCTGGTGCTGCGCAAAGAAAACCAGGCACTGGTAGCGCCCTACCTCGAAAGCCAGGAAGTGGACCTGCATGGCCTGCTGAGCAAGGCGCCGGTGAAACTGGGCATTGTTGCCGAACGTAGCTATGGCACGCAGATCGACGCCATTCTGCAGCAGCTACCTGATACTGCGCTTAGCCGGCACTATGGCAACGACGCCACAGCTAACTTGCTGCAAATGCAAAAACTGGGGCGCCTACGCTTGGTGCTCGGCTACTGGCACGAAGTTCGTTACTTGCTTCAGCAGCAAGGCGGCTCCCTGGCCGACTATCAGTTTCATCCTGTCCAGGGGGGGGAGCGCTATCAGTTTCTCCATGTCGCCTGTTCTGACAATCCGTCGGGCCGCAAAGCGGTAGCGCATATCAACCGGCTATTGCCTGCTTTGCGCCGGGACGTGCTGCCTGGCTTGTATGCGCACTGGCTGGACCCGTCGTTGCAGGAAGACTACCTGGAAGACAGCAAACGCTTCTTCGAAGCCCCTTGATCACCTGAAAAAAGAAACCCCGGACGCTGGGGAAGACGCCCGGGGCCAAGCGAAAGTCCTTGGGGACTTCCCGTGACAGCCTTGCCAGCGCCGGAGCAAAGCACTGGCTGGCTGCCCCTACAGTGTCTGATAAACCACTCAGGCAAAGGTTCCCTGCGGTTGTTGACGCTGCTGCAATGCCGCGATCACGCAGGGCTGCAAGCGCCCTTCGGCGATCTGCAGGTCACGGTGCAGGCCATCCACCAGATCGATCAACAGGCGTTGCTCCTTCAACTGGCGCTCGCTGACCGTGCGCCGCAGGGTGATGCCGGCGAGGCGGTCGTAAACGGTCAGTTGACGATTGCCATTGGCATCGGTGATGCCGAGGTGAGTCTGGTAGGGGGTCAGGGCGTCGTTGAGCAGGCTGCAGATTCTTTCCATCCGGATCACTCGCTGCGTGGTGGGATCTAAAGGAACTGACCAGCAGGCGCCGCAGAAAGTTCGTCAAACCGCGCCCGCTTCAGTGAGCATGCGGGGCTGAGATGACAGTTTGAATACGCTGCCTCGGGCGGGCCTGCAGTGTTTGCAGGGCATGCTGCAGGCCCGGCATCGACAGCGGCCAGGGCAGCTCGGCGAGCACCCATAGCCCTTGGTTTCTTGCCTCCTGAGCTAGGTTCTGATGCTTCGGTGGGGCTTTGCCGACGAACAGCAACGCGCGTGACCGATGCTGCCGGGCGAGCAAGGCAAGGCCTGCGCGAGTTGGCATGGCATGGTCGAGAATCAGCAGGTCGGGGCGACGCTCAGCGTTCAGGCAGGCGTCCAGGTCGGTGGCGTTCGCGCTGATGCGCACATTGAACAGGCCTTGAGCGTTGAGGGCCTGGTGCAGGAGGATCTGGTGGGATGGGCGAGCCTGGTGAATCAACACATAGGGCTGGTGCATGAGCCGCTCCTGGTGGGAGGACCGGCTAAGTTAGCGTTGCGCTTGGCATGGAAGAATGAGATTTTTCCTGCGCCGCCCAAGAAAAATCCGAGATTTTGGGGCTGCTTTGCAGCCCATCGCCGGCAAGCCAGCTCCCACATGTATTGCACATGACCTTGGATTTACGCGATCGAGGTGGGCGCTGGCTTGCCGGCGATGGGCCGCAACGCGGCCCCGGCTGTTACAGCGGTTTGCCGCGGTTGCCGTGCTGGCTGACAAAGCTCTGAACAGCTTTCAGGTCATTGGCCAGTACCGTGCAACGCTCTTCACGGCTGAACAGATCGCTGAGGTGTGCCGGCAGCTCCAGCGCCTTGCCAACACCTGCCTTCTCCACCGCTTCCGGGAACTTGACCGGGTGGGCGGTACCCAGCACCACCATCGGCGTGGCCAGGCTGCGACGGCACTCGCGCGCGGCTTTGACGCCGATTGCGGTATGCGGGTCGAGCACTTCACCCGTGGCGGCGAACACCTCGGCAATGGTCTCGCAGGTTTGCTCGTCGCTGACGGCCAGCGAGTCGAACAGCTTGCGCGCTTCGGTCCAGCGGTCTTGCTCGACGCTGAAACCACCGCCCTGCTTGAAGTTGGCCATCAGTTCGGCGATGGCGCCACCGTTGCGGCCGTGCAGGTCGAACAACAGGCGTTCGAAGTTGGACGAAACCATGATGTCCATCGACGGCGACAGGGTCGCGTGCAGGGTTTCCTTCACATACTGGTTGCCGCTCATGAAGCGGTGCAGGATGTCGTTGCGGTTGGTGGCGACGATCAGCTGGCTGACCGGCAGGCCCATGTTGCGCGCCAGGTAACCGGCGAAGATGTCGCCAAAGTTGCCGGTAGGGACCGAGAACGCGATCGAACGCGCCGGGCCACCCAACTGCAGGGCTGCATGGAAGTAGTAGACGATCTGGGCCATGATCCGCGCCCAGTTGATCGAGTTGACCGCTACCAGGCGGGTGCCCTTGAGGAACGACTGGTCAGCGAAGCTGGCCTTGACCATTTCCTGGCAGTCGTCGAAGTTACCTTCGATGGCGATGTTGTGGATGTTGTCGCCGAAGAGGGTGGTCATCTGGCGGCGCTGCACTTCCGACACGCGCTGGTGCGGGTGCAGGATGAAGATGTCGACGTTGTCGCAACGGCGGCAGCCTTCGATGGCGGCGGAACCGGTGTCACCGCTGGTGGCGCCGATGATCACCACGCGCTCGTTGCGCTTGGCCAGCACGTGGTCGAGCAGGCGGCCGAGCAGCTGCAGGGCGAAGTCCTTAAACGCCAGGGTCGGGCCGTGGAACAGCTCCAGCACCCACTCGTTGCTGTTCAGCTGACGCAGCGGGGCGACTGCGGCGTGGGCGAACTCGCCGTAGGTTTCTTCAAGAATCTTCTTGAAATCGGCGTCGGCGATGCTGCCTTCGACGAACGGACGCATCACACGGAAGGCCAGTTCGTGGTACGGCAGGCCGGCCCACGAGGCGATTTCTTCCTGGGTGAAGCGTGGCAGGTTCTCGGGTACGTACAGGCCGCCGTCACTGGCAAGGCCAGCCAGCAGCACGTCTTCGAAATTCAGGGCCGGTGCCTGGCCGCGGGTACTGATATAGCGCATGGGTGCAAACCTTCGATGCTAAGGCCCGGGCCGCGCCAGCAGCCCGAGAACACAATTAATTGAGCTGTTCGACGCGGATGCGCACGACCTTGCCGACCACGTCCTGCAGGGCTTCCAGGGCGACGATGGCATCGTTGATACGCTGCTCGACCACGCCGTGGGTCAGCAGGATCATCGGTACCAGGCCGTCCTGCTCTTCGGCTTCCTTCTGCATGATCGACTCGATGTTGATGCCACGCTCCGACAGGATACTGGCCACCTGGGCCAGTACGCCCGGGTGATCCTTGGCCTGGATGCGCAGGTAGTAGGCGCTTTCGCAGGCTTCGATCGGCAGGATCGGGTGGGCCGACAGCGCGTCTGGCTGGAAGGCCAGGTGCGGCACGCGGTTTTCCGGGTCGGAGGTCATGGCACGCACCACATCCACCAGGTCACCGACCACCGACGAAGCGGTAGGCTCCATGCCGGCGCCCGCGCCGTAGTACAGGGTGGAACCGGCGGCGTCACCGTTGACCATCACGGCGTTCATCACGCCGTTGACGTTGGCGATCAGGCGGTCAGCCGGGATCAGCGTGGGGTGTACGCGCAGCTCGATGCCTTCTGCAGTCCGACGCGCCACACCCAGGTGCTTGATGCGGTAGCCCAGGGCCTCGGCATAGTTCACGTCAGCGGTGGTCAGCTGGGTGATGCCTTCGGTGTAGGCCTTGTCGAACTGCAACGGGATGCCGAAGGCGATGGACGCCAGGATGGTCAGCTTGTGCGCGGCGTCGATACCCTCGACGTCGAAGGTCGGGTCGGCTTCGGCGTAACCCAGCGCCTGGGCTTCGGCCAGCACGTCCGGGAAGGCGCGGCCCTTCTCGCGCATTTCGGTGAGGATGAAGTTGCCGGTGCCGTTGATGATACCGGCCAGCCAGTTGATGCGGTTGGCCGACAGGCCCTCGCGGATGGCCTTGATCACCGGGATGCCGCCAGCCACGGCCGCTTCGAAGGCGACGATGACGCCCTTCTCGCGGGCCTTGGCGAAGATTTCGTTGCCGTGCACGGCAATCAGCGCCTTGTTGGCGGTGACCACGTGCTTGCCGTTTTCAATGGCCTTGAGTACCAGGTCGCGGGCGATGGTGTAGCCACCGATCAGCTCGATGACAATGTCGATCTCCGGGTTGCTCGCAACTTCGAACACGTCAGCGGTAATGGGGGTACCGGTAATCTGGCAGTTCGGGTTCTGCGAGCGCATGGCGATCTGTGCCACTTCAATACCGCGCCCGGCACGGCGGGCAATCTCCTCGGCGTTGCGCTGAAGTACATTGAAGGTTCCGCCACCGACGGTCCCCAACCCACAGATGCCTACTTTGACCGGTTTCACTGTGAACTCCCCATTGAACGGCCAGCACGTTTGCCGACCGTGAAACATGCCGTCACCCCATGACGACGGCGTACTGAATTGGATTACTTGGCCAGTGCCAGCTTGGCGACCTGCGGTGCCGGCTGGTAGCCCGGAATGACCTGGCCGCTTTCAAGCACGATGGCCGGCGTGCCGTTGACGCCGATCGACTGGCCCAGCTGGAACTGCTTGCTGACCGGGTTGGTGCACTTGGCAGCCTTGATTTCTTCGCCTTCGACCATCTTGTCCATCGCCCCACGGCGGTCGCTGGAGCACCACACCGCCTGCAACTGCTGGTCACCCGGCGAGCCGAGGCCCTGACGCGGGAAGGCGACGTAGCGCACTTCGATACCGCGACGGTTCAGCTCGGGCACTTCGGCGTGCAGCTTGTGGCAGTACGGGCAGGTGGTGTCCGTGAATACGGTAATGTGCGACTTGGTCTCACCCTTGGCAGGATAAACCACCATCTCGGCGGCTGGAATGCCGTTGATGAGCTTGGCGATGCCTTGGCGCTCGGTTTTTTCGGTGAGGTTGACCGGCTTGCCGTCCTGGATCTGGAACAGGTAGCCCTGCATCACGAACTGGCCGTCGGCGCTGGCGTACAACACGCGGCCGCCCTGCAGCTTCACTTCATAAAGGCCGTTGAGCGGGCTGCTGGCCACGCTTTCCACGGGCACTTCCAGCTCAAGGTTCTGCAACGATTTACGGATGGCCTGCTCGGCAACGGCATTGCTATCGGTTGCCGCAGCTACGGCAAACGTACTGGCCAGCGCCAACGCGGCGGCGGCGAAAAACTGGGTCACGCGCATGGGAACTCCTGAAGGCGGACAGGGACCGGAGGGCGCCACCTGCGGAAAAAACGCGGTGGCCGTGCGGCCCTTGGTGCAAACCGCCCAAGCCTACCACATCACACCGTCGGTGAAGGGCCTTGCAAGGACCAGTCGGCGGAACATGAAAAACATTCATCCACGCGGGTGGTGCTGGGCGTGCAACTGCTGCAGACGGGCCTTGGCGACGTGGGTGTAGATCTGCGTGGTGGACAGGTCGCTGTGGCCAAGCAGCATCTGCACCACGCGCAAGTCGGCGCCATGGTTGAGCAGGTGGGTGGCGAAGGCGTGACGCAGGGTATGCGGCGACAGCGGCTTGTCGATGCCGGCAACACGGGCGTGATGCTTGATGCGGTGCCAGAAGGTCTGCCGGGTCATCTGCTCGCCACGCAGGCTGGGGAACAGCACGTCGCTGGGGCGGCCATTGAGCAGTTCGGCGCGACCGTCACGTTGATAGCGCTCCAGCCACACGACCGCTTCTTCCCCCATCGGCACCAGGCGTTCCTTGCTGCCCTTGCCCATCACACGCAGTACACCCTGGCGCAGATTGACCTGATCGAGGGTCAGGCTGACCAGTTCGGTCACGCGCAGGCCGCAGGCATACAGCACTTCAAGCATGGCGCGGTCGCGCTGGCCAATGGCTTCGCCCAGGTCCGGAGCTTGCAGCAAAGCCTCGACGTCGGCTTCGGAGAGCGACTTGGGCAGCGGCTTGCCCAGCTGCGGCATCTCGACCTGCAGGGTCGGGTCGATGGCCACCAGTTTTTCCCGCAGCAGGTAGCGGAAGAAGCCGCGCAGGCCGGAAAGGAAGCGTGCCGTGGAGCGTGGTTTGTAGCCCTGGTCGAGGCGCCAGGCCAGGTGGTCGAGGATCAGGTCACGGCCGGCATCAGGCAAGGAAACCGAGTGCGCCTGCAGCCAGCCGTTGAACAGGGCCAGGTCGCTGCGGTAGGACACGCGGGTATTGTCGGACAGGCCTTTTTCGAGCCACAGGGCGTCAAGAAACTGGTCGATCAGGGGATGGTCGAGGGCGGACATGAAAACTCGGTGGCAAACGGCGGATTGATGCTTAGTCTTTCATAACAGCGCAAGCATAGGGAGCCCACATGAGCGAAGAGCAGATACTACTTAGCGTCGGCGGCATCGGCGCCGCTGCACTGGCCTGCCAGTGGCTGGCCTGGCGCCTGAAGCTACCGGCGATTCTGTTTCTGCTGCTGACCGGGATCATTGCCGGCCCGGCACTGGGCTGGCTCGACCCCGAGGCGTTGTTCGGCCGACTGCTGATGCCGCTGGTGTCGCTGGCAGTGGCGCTGATCCTGTTCGAAGGCAGCCTCACCCTGCACCTGTCGCAGTGGCGTGAAATCGGCAGCGTGGTGCATCGCCTGGTCACCGTGGGCGCGCTGGTCACCTGGCTGGTCATCGCCCTGGCGACCCACTGGCTGCTGGGGTTCGACTGGCCGCTGGCGATTCTGTTCGGCACCTTGACCCTTGTGACTGGCCCCACTGTGATCGTGCCGATGCTGCGCGTGGTGCGGCCAAAGTCGACCATCGCCAACATCCTGCGCTGGGAAGGGATCATGATCGACCCCATCGGTGCGCTGCTGGCCGTGGTGGTGTACAGCTTCATCATCGCCAGTGCAGACGGCAATGGCCTGTTCCAGAGCCTCACTACCTTTGCGGGGGTCATTTTCTGCGGTACCGCCCTGGGTGCAGCCGGGGGTTGGCTGCTGGGGCAAATCATGCGCGAGCAATGGCTGCCGGAATACCTGCACAACCTCGCATCCCTGGCGGCGGTGCTGGGTATTTTCATCGCCGCCAACCAGATCGTGCACGAGTCCGGGTTACTGGCAGTGACCGTGATGGGCATGTGGCTGGCCAACATGCGCGGGGTGGATGTGCGGCAGATCCTGCACTTCAAGGAGAACCTCAGCGTACTGCTGATTTCCGGCCTGTTCATCCTGCTGGCTGCGCGCCTTGACCTGCATGCCCTGCTGGGCCTCGGCCCGGCGGTACTGGCGTTGTTGCTGGTGATCCAGCTGCTGGCACGCCCGCTGAACGTGTGGCTGGCCACACTGGGCTCGCCGCTCAGTTGGCGGGAACGGGCGCTGCTGGCCTGGATTGCCCCACGCGGCATCGTTGCCGCCGCCGTTTCAGCGATTTTCGCCATCCGCCTTCATCAGGCCGGGCACCCGGACGCCTTGCTGCTGGTGCCGCTGACCTTCGCCGTGATCATCGGCACGGTGGTACTGCAAAGCGCCACGGCCAGGCCGCTGGCACGCCTGCTCAAGGTCGCCGAACCGGCGCCCAGTGGTTTTCTGGTGGTCGGTGCCAGCGAGCCGGCCCGGGCCATCGCCAAAGCCCTGCAGCAATTGGGCTGTCGGGTTTTGCTGACAGACTCCAGCTGGGAAAACATTCGCGCCGCGCGCATGGACGGGCTACCGACCTACTTTGGCAACCCCGCCTCGCAACATGCCGACGCGCACCTGGATCTGGTCGGCCTCGGGCACTTGCTGGGGCTGTCGCCCGCTGGCGAAATCAACGCCCTGGCCTGCGCAAGGTTCCGCCATGACTTCGGTAACGGCCGGCTGTTCGTGCTGGCCAGCGGCCTGGAGAAGCAACGCAGCGACAAGCACCAAGCTGCCGAAGAGCATCGGGGGCAGCTCCTGGGGGCCAGCCCGATGACCTATCTGCAACTGGCCACCCGCCTGCATCAGGGCGCCGAACTGTACAGTACCAACCTGACCGAAGGCTTTGACTGGGATGCCTACCAGGCTCTGCATGGCGAGCGTGCACACTTGCTGTTCGCGCGCGACGGGCAGGGCTGGGTGCATGTCGCCAGCCCCGACAACCCGCTACAGCCACAACCGGGCTGGACCCTGGTGGCGTTGATCGAGCCTGCCCCGGAGCCCTGACACTCAAGCGCCCGGGAGCACCGGCACCGGGCGCTTGTCCTCGTCAATGGCGACAAAGCTGAACACACCGTGAATGGCCCGTTCGCGGCCGTCCAGGTACATGTTCTCGACAAACACGTCCACCTGCACCTGCAAGCTGGTATTACCCACTTTGATCACCGTGCCCACCAGTTCGACGATCGAGCCCGCCGGAATCGGGTGCTTGAAGTCGATGCGATCGGTGGACACGGTCACCAGCGGCAGGCGGCAAAAGCGCGTGGCGGCGATGAACGACACTTCGTCCATCCAGGCCAGGGCGGTGCCGCCGAACAGGGTGTTGTGGTGGTTGGTGGTGTTGGGGAACACCGCCTTGGTCACGCGAGTCACCGACAGCTCGGTACGGCGCTGGATTTCCTGGTCTCGGGTAGTCATGGCATTCACATCTTTGAACGGTTCAAAACGCAAAAAAGCAGCCCGAAGGCTGCTTTTTTCTCGCTAGGCGGCCTCGGCCACCGGGCAAACTGCACTCAGGACAGTTTTTCCTTGATGCGAGCGGCTTTGCCGGACAGGTCGCGCAGGTAGTACAGCTTGGCTTTACGCACGTCACCACGACGTTTCACGGCCAGGCTGTCGATTTGCGGGCTGTAGGTCTGGAAGGTACGCTCTACGCCAACGCCGCTGGAGATCTTGCGCACGGTGAAGGCGCTGTTCAGACCGCGGTTACGCTTGGCGATAACAACGCCTTCGAACGCCTGCAGACGGGAACGCTCACCTTCCTTCACTTTAACCTGAACGACAACGGTGTCGCCTGGTGCGAAGGTCGGGATTTCCTTGCTCATCTGCTCGGCTTCGAGCTGCTGGATGATCTTGTTGGTCATGCTGTGCTCCTAAGATGGATACGCGATCCACCATCGATACGTTTAACTATCGTCCCGCTCGCGGAGGTATTCCTCGAGCAGCTTCTTCTCTTCTCCAGAAAGCGAGCGACTTTCCAGAAGATCGGCGCGTCGTTCGAAGGTCCTACCAAGGGACTGCTTCATCCTCCAACGCCGGATATGTGCATGGTTGCCACTTAGCAACACGTCGGGAACACGCTGATCCGCATACACCTCAGGTCGGGTGTAGTGCGGGCAATCCAGCAGACCGTCGGTGAAGGAATCTTCTTCCGCCGAGTCCACATGCCCTAAAGCTCCGGGCAGCAGCCGTGTAACCGCATCGATCAGTACCATGGCCGGCAGCTCGCCACCGGAAAGCACATAGTCCCCAATCGACCACTCCTCATCGACATGAGCCTCGATAAAGCGCTCGTCGATGCCTTCATAACGACCGGCGATCAGGATCAACGATTCCTGTTCGGCCAGGCCTTTGACCGCCTGCTGAGTCAGCTTGCGGCCTTGTGGCGAAAGGTAGATCACCTTTGCCGATGCTCCAGTCGCTTGCCTGGCGCTAACCAGGGCGTCTTCCAGAGGCTTGATTTTCATCACCATGCCCGGACCACCGCCAAACGGCCGATCATCTACCGTATGGTGACGATCTGTGGTGTAGTCCCGCGGGTTCCAGCAAGTCACCTGAAGCAACCCCTGTTTCACCGCGCGGCTGGTAATGCCGTACTCCGTGATGGCCGAGAACATCTCGGGGAACAACGTGATGACGTCTACGCGAAGGTTACCCATCGTTTAGAAGTCCGCGTCCCATTCAACCCGCATCACGCCTGCTTCCAGGTCGATGTTGAGCACGCATTGCGCCGTATAGGGCAACAGACGCTCGCGATCATCCAGGCTGCCTGCGCAGGGCTTGACCACCATTACATCGTTCGCACCGGTCTCCAACAGGTGATCGACCTTGCCGAACAGCTGTTCGTCCTGGTTGATGACCTTCAGGCCTTCCAACTGGTACCAGTAGTACTCGTCGGCCGCCAGGTTGGGCAAAAGGCTCCGCGAAATGCAGATTTCATAACCGCTCAGAAGACGGGCTTCATCGCGATCGTCGAGGCCTTTAAGCTTCACGACCAGGCCCTTTTGGGAGCCACGACCGTTGACCAGCTCGACCTGCTTTACCTTGCCTTCGTGCCGAAGCGTCCAGCGCGGATAATCCAACAGGTTTTCAATCGGATCGGTAAAGGAATACACCTTCACCTCGCCGCGAACGCCGTGAACCGAAAAAATCTTGCCGACGACGATGAGGTCATCAGCCTTTTCTGGCGTCGCGTTCATACTGTTCAGGCAGCGGCCTTGGCAGCGTCCTTCAGCAGCTGAGCAACGCGCTCAGACGGCTGTGCGCCCTGGCTCAGCCAGTAGGTGACGCGCTCTTGGTTGACCGACAGCTTGACTTCGGCGCCCGATGCGATCGGGTTGAAGAAGCCAACGCGCTCAACGAAACGGCCGTCACGGGCGTTACGCGAGTTGGTCACGGTCAGGTGGTAGAATGGGCGCTTTTTCGAGCCGCCACGGGCCAGACGAATGGTTACCATGTGAACATCGTTCCTATAGTCGGTGTTGCAGTTTGTACTGCAAATCTGAATGCCAAATAGGCACACGGGTGCCCAAAAGGCCGCATATTCTCGGGGAATACACGGACATTTGCAAATGACTTTTTCGGCAAGGCTTTGCCCCACCGTCCAGATTTGCCGGTTGCGCCGCGAAATTCGCGGCCGTTGCCCCGCCGAGACGGGGGTTCTGGGCGCCTGCCCGATAAACGGCAGGCGCCCGGAATAGGTGTTACAGCTTCGGCATGCCGCCGCCAGGCAGCATACCGCCCAGGCCGCGCATCATCTTGGCCATGCCGCCTTTGGCAGAGAATTTCTTCATCATCTTCTGCATCTGCTTGTGCTGTTTGATCAGCCGGCCGATGTCCTGCACCTGGGTACCGGAACCCAGGGCGATACGGCGCTTGCGCGAACCGCTGATCAGGTCAGGGTCGCGGCGCTCGGCCGGGGTCATGGAGTTGATGATCGCTTCCATCTGCTTGAACTGCTTCTCGGCGGCGCCTTGTGCGTTACCCATCTGCGACAGGTTGACCCCACCGATGCTCGGCAGCTTGTCCATCAGACCGCCAAGGCCGCCCATGTTCTTCATTTGTTGCAGCTGGTCACGGAAGTCTTCGAGGTCGAAGCCTTTGCCTTTCTTCAGCTTCTTGGCCAGCTTGTCGGCCTTGGCCTTGTCGATGGTCTGCTCGGCCTGCTCGATCAGGCTGAGCACGTCGCCCATGCCGAGGATGCGCGAAGCGACGCGGTCGGGGTGGAACGGCTCGAGGGCCTCGGTCTTCTCGCCCATACCGATGAACTTGATCGGCTTGCCGGTAATGGCGCGCACCGACAGCGCAGCACCGCCACGGGCATCACCGTCGACCTTGGTCAGCACCACGCCGGTCAGTGGCAGCGCCTCGCCAAACGCCTTGGCGGTGTTGGCGGCGTCCTGGCCGGTCATGGCGTCAACCACGAACAGGGTCTCGATCGGCTTGACCGCAGCGTGCAGCGCCTTGATCTCATTCATCATGTCGGCGTCGATGTGCAGACGGCCGGCGGTGTCGACGATGACCACGTCGATGAATTTCAGCTTGGCTTCGCGGATAGCCGCTTCGGCAATGGCCACCGGCTTCTGGCTGATGTCGGACGGGAAGAAGGTGACGCCGATGTCGTTGGCCAGGGTTTCCAGCTGCTTGATCGCCGCCGGGCGGTAAACGTCGGCGGACACCACCATCACGCTCTTTTTCTTGCGCTCTTTAAGGAAGCGCGCCAGCTTGCCGGCGGTGGTGGTCTTACCGGCGCCCTGCAGGCCGGCCATGAGCACGACGGCTGGCGGGGCGGCGTTCAGCGCGAGGTCTTCGTTGGCCGCGCCCATCAGGCTTTCCAGCTCGGCCTGGACGATCTTCACGAACGCCTGGCCCGGGGTGAGGCTGCGCGACACTTCGGTGCCGACCGCACGCTCCTTGACGCTGTTGACGAAATCCTTGACCACCGGCAGGGCAACGTCGGCCTCGAGCAGGGCCATGCGCACTTCGCGCAGCGTGTCCTTGATGTTGTCTTCGGTCAGCTTGGCCTTGCCGGTGACATGGCGCAGCGTCTGTGACAGGCGGTCGGTCAGGTTTTCGAACATGGTGATCCTTTCAGGCCCAGTAAAAGCCGAGGTTTGTCAGGCGCCCTGGGGGAAATACACACCCGCCGGGCACAGCAAGGCGGCGATTATAGCGAAGTGCGGCGGCGGCGCACACCTTGGGAGATGGTCGGTGGCAATACAGGCCTCTTCGCGGGCTCGCCCGCTCCCACAGGATCTTCACCACTTTCGGAGCCTGTGCAGGAGCTGTGGGAGCGGGCGTGCCCGCGAATGCCCTGACACAAGCCATCAGTCTTCCTAGAGCAGCGGAATCTATGCCAAACTCCGTCTCTTTAAGGCTCGCCAACCAGGACTTATGGTCTCCTCACCCAGCCTCATCCCCAACCTGATCGCCGCCGGCCTCTATATAGCCGCAGCCATCTACCAGGGCACGCACCTTGCCCAGGGCCGCAAGGCCGACAAGCGTCTGCCTGGCCTGCTGGGTGCCTTCGCGGTGCTGGCCCAGGCCGGTGCACTGTTCTTCCAGCTGATCACCCCGCTGGGCCTGAGCCTGGACTTCTTCAGTGCCGCCAGCCTGATCGCCGTAGCCGTCATTGCCCTGACCCTGCTGGCCTGCCTGCGCATCCCGGTGGAAAACCTGCTGGTGCTGCTGTTCCCGCTGGGTGCGGTAACCGCGCTGCTGGCCCAGTTCGCGCCACCCGGCACGGTGCCGCTGATCAACGAAGAACCTGGCATCCTCGCGCACATCCTGCTGTCGATCCTGGCCTACGGGCTGTTCACCATCGCAGTGTTCCAGTCGCTGCTGTTGCTGCTGCAGGACCGCCAGCTGAAGAACAAGCACCCGTCCGGGCTGATCCGCAACTTCCCGCCCCTGCAAACCATGGAAAGCCTGCTGTTCGGCTTCCTCTGGGCCGGCTGGTGCCTGTTGTCGCTGTCGCTGATCTCTGGCTGGCTGTTCCTCGACAACCTGTTCGCCCAGCACCTGGTGCACAAGACCTTGCTGGCCTGTGTCGCCTGGGTGGTGTTCAGCGTACTGCTGTGGGGCCGCACCCGCCTCGGCTGGCGTGGCCACAAGGCTATCCGCTGGACGCTGGCCGGTTTCTGCCTGCTGATGCTGGCCTACTTCGGCAGCAAGCTGGTTCGCGAATTCATCCTGCATATCTGACGGCCGCCCATGGACACCCTGCCGTACGCACCGCTATTCGGCACCCTCGCACTGGCCCTGTTGTGGTCAGCACTGTTCACTGCCGTGGATGCCGCCCGCCTGCAGCTCAATGGCTCGCTGCGCACCCACGAAGACGGCACGCTCGCCCTGCCGGCCCAGGCCCTGGTGCTGTGCGCCAGCCTCGGCAAGCTGCTGGTACTAGGCCTGGCCTGCCTGCTGGGCCAGCGTCATAGCGGCGAGCACGGCTTCTGGCTGGCGGGGTTGGCCGCTACCTTCACCTTGCTGGTTTTTGCCGAGTACCTGCCACGGCGCCTGGCCCGGCGCAACCCACAGGCGTTCGTCAGCCTGGGGGCCAGCCTGCTGAAAGTGCCCCTCGCCCTGCTGCAGCCGCTGGCCTGCATGCTGGACGGCTTCGCCAAACTGCTGCTGCGCCCGTTCCGCGTGCAACCAACCGCTGTGGCCCTGCACCCGCAGGAAGCCGATGATTTCGACGAAGACGAAGAACACGAAACACCTCGCCACGGGCTGCTCGACGGCCTGCAATCGCTGGACAAGATCACCGTCAATGACATCCTGGTGCCGCGCAATGAAGTGGACGGCATCAACCTCGACGAGCCGATCGAGCGCATCATCGAGCAGCTGATCGTCAGCCGCCACACCCGCCTGCCGGTCTACCACAACGACATCAACCAGGTTGAGGCGATCCTCAACACCAAACTGATCAGCCACCTGCTACCCAAGGCCGAACTGACCCTTGAGGCGCTGCACAGCGCCTGCTACGAACCCTATTTCGTGCCGGAAAGCACGCCGCTGCAAATGCAGCTGCTGAACTTTCACAAGCAACAGCGCCGGCTGGGCGTGGTGGTGGATGAGTACGGCGAGGTGCTGGGCATTGTCACCCTGGAAGACATCCTCGAAGAGATCGTCGGCGAGTTCGAGGACGAGCAAAGCCTGGACAACCCCCATGTACACCCGCAGCCCGATGGCACGTTCGTCATCGATGGCACCGCTTCTCTACGCGAAATCAACCGAACCCTGGGCTGGCACCTGCCCTGCGACGGTGGGCCGAAAACCCTCAACGGGCTGGTGACCGAAGCGCTGGAGAGCATCCCGGAAAGCGCCGTTTGCCTGAAGATCGGCCGCTATCGCCTGGAAATCCTCGAAACAGAGGACAATTGTGCCAGCAAGGTACTGGTGTGGACCGTGACCCGATAGCTATACTCGGGTCACGCTTACCCAGCCCCGCCGTCCCGCCTGCTACCCGCACCCGGCGCTACACGGCCAGTCCGCTCCACTGACACGCCCTGCGGTCCTGCTTCAACACCCCGAACAGAGCCCGCCACGCCCCTATCCCCCTTGGGCTATCGTCAGTCGGGCGCACACAACAACAAAACGCTCCGGCGTCCGCGCATCTATGCCTGCCCTTTTGCATTGCACATCGTCGCGGGCAAAGCCCATGGAGCCGGACCAGACTGTTAGGGACCTACTTAATGACAACCAGCAGCACCTATGCCGAAGCGCCTGCCGCGCCGGTCAACTCGCCGGCACGGGTGGCCACTGCCAGCTTTATCGGCACTGCCATCGAGTTCTACGACTTTTACGTTTACGCCACCGCCGCTGCCCTGGTGATCGGCCCGGTGTTCTTCCCGTCGGGGTCGGGCACTGCGCAGATGCTGGCGGCGTTCCTCACCTTTGGTATTGCCTTCCTTGCCCGCCCATTGGGCTCGGCGCTGTTCGGGCATTTCGGCGACCGCATCGGCCGTAAATCAACCTTGGTCGCCTCGCTGCTGCTGATGGGTGTGTCCACCACGGCCATTGGCGTGCTGCCAGGCTATGACAGCATTGGCGTGTGGGCGCCGATCATCCTCTGCCTGCTGCGCTTTGGCCAAGGCCTGGGCCTGGGCGGTGAATGGGGTGGCGCGGCGCTGCTGGCCACCGAGAACGCCCCGGCAGGCAAACGTGCCTGGTTCGGCATGTTCCCGCAACTTGGGCCGTCGATCGGCTTTTTGGCTGCCAACGGCCTGTTCCTGACCCTGGCCCTGGTGCTCAGCGACGAGCAGTTCCGTGAGTGGGGCTGGCGTGTTCCGTTCCTGCTCAGCGCTGCGCTGGTGCTGGTGGGGCTCTATGTACGTCTGAAGCTTGAAGAAAGCCCGGTATTCGCCAAGGCCGTTGCCCGCCACGAGCGGGTGAAAATGCCGGTGGTCGACCTGTTTTCCAAGTACTGGGTGCCAACCCTGCTGGGCGCTGCGGCCATGGTGGTGTGCTACGCGCTGTTTTACATCTCTACAGTGTTCTCGCTGAGCTATGGCGTGACCACACTGGGCTACAGCCGCGAGACGTTCCTTGGCCTGCTGTGCTTCGCGGTGGTGTTCATGGCCTTGGCCACACCGCTGTCGGCCTGGCTCAGCGACCGTTACGGGCGCAAGCCGGTGCTGATCGTCGGTGGCCTGCTGGCGGTGGCTTCGGGCTTTACCATGGAACCGCTGCTGACCTCGGGCTCGACCACCGGTGTGGCGCTGTTCCTGGCCATCGAGCTGTTCCTGATGGGCGTGACCTTTGCGCCGATGGGGGCACTGCTGCCTGAACTGTTCCCGACCCACGTGCGTTATACCGGCGCTTCGGCGGCGTATAACCTGGGCGGGATCGTCGGGGCTTCGGCGGCACCGTTCTTTGCCCAGAAGCTGGTGAACATGGGTGGGTTGAGCTGGGTGGGAGGGTATGTGTCGGCGGCGGCGGTGATCAGCCTGATTGCTGTGCTGTGCCTGAAAGAGACCTGTAACACCGAACTTTGAGAAAGCTGGGGCTGCTTTGCAGCCCCACACGGTCTCAGATCAGAACTCGACCTTGACCGCTTGCGATGCACGGGTCGCCTTGGCGCGCGCCAATTCAACCGATTCATCACGCGCCAGGCACACGCCCATGCGGCGGGTACCGTTGATTTCCGGCTTGCCGAACAGGCGAATGGCGGTATCCGGCTCGCTCAGCGCTGCGCCCAGGTTGGCGAAGCTGGTCTGCTGCGACTGCCCTTCCGGCAGGATGACCGCCGAGGCCGACGGGCCAAACTGGCGCACCACCGGAATCGGCAGGCCGAGAATGGCACGGGCATGCAGGGCGAACTGCGACAGGTCCTGGGAAATCAGGGTGACCAGGCCGGTGTCATGCGGGCGCGGCGACACTTCGCTGAACCACACCTGGTCGCCCTTCACGAACAGTTCCACGCCAAACAGCCCGCGACCGCCCAGGGCATCGGTGACTGACTTGGCCACGCGCTGCGACTCGGCCAGCGCTTTCGGGCTCATGGCCTGTGGCTGCCACGACTCCTGATAGTCGCCCTTCTCCTGGCGGTGGCCAACCGGCTCCAGGAAGGTGGTACCACCGACGTGGCGTACCGTCAGCAGGGTGATTTCGTATTCAAAGTCGATGAAGCCCTCGACGATCACCCGGCCCTTGCCAGCGCGGCCGCCTTCCTGGGCGTAGTCCCACGCTTTCTGCAAGTCGGCATCGCTGCGCAGCAGGCTCTGGCCCTTGCCCGACGAGCTCATTACTGGCTTGACCACGCACGGGTAGCCGACATCGGCCACGCCCTTGGCGAAGTCTTCATAGGTGTCGGCAAAGTGGTACGGCGACGTCGGCAGGTCCAGCTCTTCAGCGGCCAGGCGGCGGATGCCTTCACGGTTCATGGTCAACTGCGTAGCACGGGCAGTAGGCACCACGTTGAAACCTTCGCTTTCCAGCTCGACCAGGGTGGCGGTGGCGATGGCTTCGATTTCAGGGACGATATAGTGCGGCTTCTCTGCCTCGATCACAGCGCGCAGGGCAACACCATCGAGCATGTTGACCACATGGCTGCGGTGCGCCACCTGCATGGCCGGGGCATCGGCGTAGCGGTCGACGGCGATCACTTCGACGCCCAGGCGCTGCAGCTCGATCACCACTTCCTTGCCCAACTCGCCACAGCCGCACAGCAGTACACGGGTCGCGGTTGGCGACAAAGGGGTTCCGATACGGGTCATTTCAGGTCCTCGAAGGCGTCCGGGGCCGCGCCAGCCTGTGCGCCGCCCGCTGAAAAAGGACCACTATTCTACACCATCAGCCCGCAACGGCGGCGCGCCGGGCGCGAAATGCCATGGCCAGCCACACGGCGGTGACACCGGCAAACTTCGAGGCCATGGCGGTACCGACTATCGCAGGCGTCAGGGCGCCGATCATGCCGAAGAAGATGAAGGTATCCACCGGAATGCTCAGTGCCGAGCTCAGCCACAGGCGGTCGCGCAGCGGCCGGCGGGTGATGCTGAACACCAGCCAGTCGATCAGCTCGGAAATGAAGAACGCGGTGGCGCTGGCCAAGGCGATGGCCGGCTCCGAGGTGACGTAGGACAGCACCAGGGCCACCAGCATGGCCACCAGGGCGCCGTGGCCGAAGCGGGTCTGCACCATGTCGCGCAGGATGAACACCAGACCGCCCCAGGCGGACCAGATGATGTCCAGGTGCGGGGCGCTAGAGAAGGCGTAGTTGATCAGCACTACGCTGCTGATGTAGGCAATCAGATAGAACATGGCGAGTCGTCTGTGGGCAAGCCCTACAGATTACCGCTGGCTTCATCGTGGGTAAACCCGCGAACACCGGCAAGGCCGGTGCTACCAACGCGGTGCATCAGAGAATCAGCCCGGCCTCTACTGCCCTTTCATGGCAAAGCTTGAGCACCGCCCGCCGCTCTTCATTGTCCATCCGCCCCCAGCGGCCAATCTCAGCCACGGTACGCTGGCACCCGGTGCAGATATCCTGCTCGTCCAGCGCACAAATGCTCACGCACGGCGAGGCTACCGGCCGCTCTGCAACATCACTCATCATCAACCACCAGTTCCTGCGCATAACGCCGGGCATTATGCACATAGTGCGCGGCGCTGGCTTCGAGCATGCGCTTCTGCTGCTCGGTCAACTCACGTACCACCTTGCCCGGAGAGCCCATCACCAGCGACCCATCGGGTATTTCCTTGCCCTCGGCGATCAGTGCATTTGCGCCGATGATGCAGTGTTTGCCGATGCGCGCGCCGTTGAGGATCACCGCATTGATACCGACCAGGCTGTAGTCGCCCACCGTGCAGCCATGCAGCATGGCGTTGTGGCCAACGGTCACACCCTTGCCCAAGGTCAGCGGCGAGCCCATGTCGGTGTGCATCACCGTGCCATCCTGCACGTTGCTGCCCTCGCCAATGTCGATCAGCTCGTTATCCCCGCGCAGTACCGCGCCAAACCATACGCTGGCATCGGCCTGCAGGCGCACGCTGCCAATCAGTGTGGCGTTGGGTGCGGCCCAACTGGTGGGGTGGCTCTCGACCCGCAGGTCGCCCAGGCGGTATTTCATGCTTGCTCCTCAGGCTGGAACGCAGACGGCGGGGTTGGCCCCGCTCAGTTTTCGATGTAACGCTCAGGGGGCTGGTGCAGGCTGATGCCGGCATCGAACAACACGTTGACCAGTTCCACGATCATGATCGCCGACAACCCCCAGATCTTGTAGTCGCCATAGCGGTAGCTGGGCACATACCAGCTGCGCCCCTGGTAATCGATACGGTGGGTATGGTCGCGTGGGTCCTGGCGGAAGAATTCCAGCGGCACGGTGAATACTGCCGCGATTTCGGCGTCGTTGGCGCGGTATTCGACGAAGTCGGGAATAACCCCGACGAATGGCGTCACTTTAAGGCCATGCAGCGAAATCAGCGGGCTGAGCGGGCCGATCACTTCCACCAGCCCCGGCGGCAGACCGATTTCTTCTTCGGCTTCACGGAGCGCGGTGAACACCAGGTCGGGGTCTTCCGGGTCGCGACGGCCACCAGGAAAGGCCACTTCGCCACCATGTGTGGACAGGCCCTTGGCGCGCAAGGTAAGGACCAGTTCGGGCGCTTCGCTGCGGGTAATGGGCAAAAGAACCGCCGCTTCAGGGAACCGCCGGTCGGTTTCCAATGATGCGGGTTGGTGGTTGCTCATTCGGCGAAGTAGCTCGTCCAGCATTGCGCACACTCGTATCCAAGGCCTGCCTTGCATGATGCACCAAAGCCGCGAAGCACCCAAGCCCCTGCGCTTGCGGCGGCCTTGCCGACACGCCAAGATAGCCCCAGGCAAAAGGACCTACACATGAAATTCTGCAGCGCGTGCGGCCAGCCAGTCATACAGCGGATCCCCGAAGGCGACAGCCGCCTGCGGTATATCTGCGAGTCTTGCCAGACCATCCACTACCAGAACCCCAACATCGTTGCTGGGGTGTTGCCCACCTGGGGCAGCCAGGTGCTGCTGTGCCGGCGCGCCATCGAGCCACGTCGGAGTTACTGGACGTTGCCCGCCGGCTTCATGGAGAACGGCGAAACCCTAGACCAGGCCGCCCGTCGCGAAACGGTCGAGGAAGCCTGCGCCCGGGTCGGGTCGATGAGCCTGTACCAACTGTTTGATTTGCCGCACATCAACCAGGTGCATGTGTTCTTCCGCGCCGAGCTGGCGGACCTTGCCTTTGATGTGGGTGTCGAAAGCCTGGAAGTGCGCTTGTTCGAAGAACATGAGATACCGTGGGGCGAGCTGGCTTTCCGCACCGTCACGCGCACACTAGAATGCTACTATCGCGACCGCATCGGGCATCACTACCCCATTGGCCATGAGTACCTGCCGCCGATGAACGTCTCGACCACGACCTCTACATAGAAAAGCCTTCAGGGATACCGTTACATGCGTTGGTTGCTTGCCCTTTTCTGCCTTTGCGTTACCTCGGTGTCCCAGGCGGCCTTCACCGAGACCATCATCCGCAAGCCCGTACCGGCAGCGCAAACGCCTTCGCTTTCGCAGCAGGCCATGCAACCGCTGATCGACAAGGTGCTGGTGATCAAGTCCGAGCGCCGCCTGCAGCTGATCAGCCGTGGCGAGCCGCTGAAAACCTACCGCATTTCCCTGGGCAAGCAGCCCAAGGGCGCCAAAGAGCGCGAAGGCGACAAAAAAACCCCCGAAGGCCTGTACTGGCTGGACTGGCGCAAGCAAAGCGACCGCTTCAACCTGGCCATGCACATCAATTACCCGAACGTCAGCGACGCCGCCCGTGCCACCCGCGAAGGGGTGAGTGCCGGCAGCATGATCATGATCCACGGCACGCCGATCAACGACGAATACCCGGAATGGTACTTCCATACCCTGGACTGGACCGATGGCTGCATTGCCATGCGTAACCGTGACATGCAGGAAGTGTGGGACCTGGTGCGGGATGGGACGTTGATCGAGATTCGGCCTTAGCCCTGCAAGCAAGTACCCGCTTCGACAGGTTTACCAGCGTAACTCCCGCTGCCCTGCCAACGCCTGCGGCCCCAGCCACTGCGCCCCCCGCAACAAGGGCGTCAACGCAGCCTCCGGTTGCAACTCGAATACCAGCTGCACCCGACGCCTTGGCAGGTCAGCATCCACGGCCAACTGATGTTGCCCCTGCTGCGCCAGTTGACCACGCAGGCGCCAGCCACTGCGGCAGTCCATTTCCAGCCAGCCCTGCCCCAGGCCCAGCGACCAGGGTTCGCTCAGTGACAGATCACTCACGGTTACGCGGCCCTCGCTGGACAGGCACTGGCGCCCTACCCCGTTCAGGTGCACTGCGCCCTGCCACTGCCCAGCCAGGCGGTAATCAGCCGCCACCGTAGCCTGGGGCCCCATGGCTGCTACCTCCAGCCGCCAACGCCAAGGCCAGCCTTCGGTACGCAGCTGCCAGGCTTGCCCTTGGAACCCCAGCTGCGCAGTGGCCTGCATGTGCCAAGGCTCCACCGACCAACGCAATGGCCCGACGGGCCCCAACTGTTGTGCGTGACCTTGCCACAGGCTGCCACGGGCATCCTGCATTGGCAGGCCGAGCCCGCGTGCCACCCAGCTGGCAGGTAGCTCCACCAGCAGTGTCAGGGCGAACACGAGCAGCACCCACGCCGCAGCTTTACGGCTCATGGCTGCACCACCAGATCGAAACGTAACACCTTGCCATCCTGCTCCAGCCCCCATTGCAGCGGCTGTGCGCCTTCGGTGCGCAGGGCCTGCAACCAGTCTTGCAACGCCCGCTCATCGGCCACCTGCCCGCGCAGGTGCCAGGTTTTGCCTTGCTCATCGACCTCGGCCAGCGCCACCCGCCGCGCCTCGGCCGACTGCTTCAGACGCTCCATGCTCAAGCCAGGGCCACCCTGCAAACTGGCGGCTTGTTCAGCCAGCCCCTGCCACTGGCTGAGTTCGCGCCATTGCGCCAAGCCACCGCGCAGGGCCAGGAAGGCCAGCAACACGGCAATCAGCAACCAGGCGAACGTCAACCGATAACGCTGCATCCAGTCGCGGTTCATACGGCTGCTCCCAAGTCGAAGATCACTTCGCCACTTAGCACCTGCACGGTTGCGCCAGCAGCGTTGGCCATGTCTTGCCAAGGTGGCACGGCCCCCTCGCCCGCCAACCGCACGCGCCAGCGCTGGCCATCGAAGCGCACGGCTTGCAGGCGCCAGCCGGGGTGATCCCGCAGCCACGCCTGCAACGTAGCCTGCAGGTCTTCGAGCTGGCGTGTGCGCACTTGCTGTTGCAACCCACTTTCACGCAGGCGCTTGAGGGCCTGAGCGGCATGCCGTGGGCTGGCCCGTTCACCTGTCACGGCAATGACCTGGGCGCGCCAGAGTTGCGCCTGGCGCCATTGCTGGCTCAACCACAGGCCGCCCCATACAGCCGCCAGTACCAGGCAAGCCGCCAACAGCCGTTGCTGCGGATGCGAAACAACAGGCAATGAAGGTGCCTTGCGGCCACGCTCGAACAAGCCAGGCAGCGAATCGAGGGGCGCCAGCGCGGTTGGCCAGTCGCCACTCAGTGGCACCTTTTTCAGGTGTGCCCACGGTTGCTGCGGCATTTCTCCCAGTCCATCCGGCCACGCCAGCCAGTGCTCCTGTTCGTCTTCGCCCAACCCTGTGTACAAGGACATGCCGGGTGGGCGCTGCCAGTGCCAAGCAGTGCCTGCTTCTACCGCAGGTAGCAACTGCGGCTCTGCCCAGCAACGCTCCACTTGCAGGCCCCATGCGGCACACTGCCCGCGCCAGCCCTCCAGTTTCTGGCGTGCCACCACCAGCAGACGAAGGTGCCCGGATTCTCGGGCCAGGCAGGCACAGTCCACTTCGTCCGGCGGTTGCAGCAAGCAGTCCTCAAGCAGCAACGACCACTCTTCACGCTTGAGCCCCGGTGGAGCCGGGACGCGGAAGCCGCTGCACGCCTCGGCAGGCAGAATCAGTGCAACCCGGGCTTGCAGGTTCGCCGGTGGCTCACCCTGCCCTTGGCGCTGCACGAGGCCGCTCTCGGTCAGTGCCCAGTGCCAGACAACGCCGGGGCGCAGCAACAACCACGGCTGAGCCGGCGTTCGTCGCCGCCATTCAAATTTCATGAGCGCCCCCACGGGAGGGCGAACGTGCAGACATAGGGGGCTCCATCACGCTGCAATTGCAGGCGCACACCACGGCCGGGATGCGCGGGCTGGTCGGAAGGCCAGGTCAGCCAGCGGCCGCCCTGGTAATAAAGAACGTTCATCCCGCTGACACGGTCGAGCTGTTCGCGTTGTATCCAGCGCGGGGCGGCGGCCGCGTACAGGTCGGCCGAGCTTTCCAGCAGCAGGCGTTGATCGCGGGCCTCAAAGCGCAAGCGTTGGCGCTGCAGGCGCGAGCCGCCCTCGGCCTCTGGCAGGCCGGTGGCGGCGACCCATTGCAATTGGTGGCTTGCCGGTTGCCAGTCCAGCCAGCGGCTGGCCAAGGGCAGGCGCTGGTCATAGACCCGGCGCAGCACCGGGCTGTCGAAGCGGCGCTCCAAGGCCAGGCAGAAGTCCAGCACCGAGGTTTGTTGGCTGGTGACCTGAAGGCGTTCGCGAACCTTGAGCCAGCCGTTGACCAAAGCGACGAGCATGATGCCGAGCAAGGCTGTCAGGGCCAGGGCGACCATCAGCTCGATCAGGGTCAAGCCAGCCTGGCGGCGCTTCATGGGCGCTCCAGAAACACGGTGTACTGGCCCAGCGGCAGGCGCTGGTCACGGTCGGCGAACAGTTGCAGCTCGCCCCGGCGCAGGTCACGCACGCCGGTGCGGCTCAGGTGCAGTTGCCAATGGCACGGCTGGCCGCCCTGGCTCAGCTCGCCGTTAGCCTGATTGGCGGCAGGCCAGAACTGCTCAACGGCGAAGCGGGTTTGCAGCTCACGCGCACACAGCAGGCCAAGGCGATGCTGCTGCAGGTTGTCCTGCACGGCCAAGCGCTGACGCAGGACCTGGCTGGTGATCACCGCCAACACAGCAGCGATCGCCAAGGCTACGGTCACCTCCAGCAAGGTGAAGCCACGCTGACATTGCTTCATGGCGCCACCTGCAAGCGACCATCGCGGCCCCAGGCCCATTGCTGGCTGCCATCGGCCCAGCGCCAGATCACGCTGCCTGACTGTGCCCAGCCATGCGGCGTGAACATCAGGCGCGGCTGCGGGCTGGCGGGCCAGTCCGGGTGCAGGCCCTTGGGCCAGTCGCCCATCGAAACGGCTTCGACGACCCAGGCATTCCCCTCGCGTCGCACAAACTCCGGATGCTGGCCATTCCAGCGCAGCCCGCGCAGTTGCCCGGCATGTCGGGCCAACACGGCCTGCGCTCGGGTTTCCGCCGCCAGGCGCTGCAACGCCTGGTCGACATTGGCTTGACCGCTGCCAAGCCCGGCCACCGCCAGGCCCGTCATCAGGCCGGCGATGGCCAGCACCACCAGCAATTCGATCAGGCTGAAGCCCCGCTGACGGCGCACCTTTACAGTTCCCAGTTACCCAGGTCGGCATCCTGGCCTTCACCGCCCGGCAGGCCGTCCGCACCCAGCGAGTAAACATCCACCCGACCATGCTCACCGGGCATGCGGTACTGGTACGGAGTGCCCCACGGGTCTTCTGGCAGGCGGCGCACATAACCGTCACTTCGCCAGGCCCGTGGCAGTGGTTCCTGGCTCGGCTTTTTCACCAGGGCGGCCAGACCCTGCTCGCTGCTGGGGAAGCGCAGGTTGTCCAGCCGGTACATGTCCAGCGCCTGCTCCAAGGTGGCCAGGTCGGCCATCACTTTCTGTTTCATGGCCTTGTCCTGGTTGCCCAGCACGCTGGGCGCGACCACGGCGATGAGCAGGCCGATGATGAAGATCACCACCATGATTTCCATGAGGGTGAAACCGCGCTGGCGGTTGCGTCGATGCAGCATGGCAAAGCTCCTTGTCGTCACAGTTGCAGGCCCTGGTTGAGTTGCATGATCGGCAACAGCACCGCCAGCACGATGAACAGCACCACGGCGCCCATCACCAGGATCATCAGGGGTTCGAACAGCGCCATGGCGGTATCCACCTGGCGGGCAAAGCCGCGCTCCTGGTCGTCGGCCACGCGTTCGAGCATGTCGGCCAGGGTGCCGCTGGCCTCGCCGCTGCCGACCATGTTCACCAGTAGCGGCGGGAATTGCTGGCTGGCATCCAGCGCTCGGTGCAGGCTGGTACCGCCCTGCACTTGCTGGCGCACCTGCTCCATGGCCAGCCGGATGCGCCGGTTGCCGACGGTTTCGGTGGCCACTTGCAAGGCTTCGAGCAAGGCCACGCCACTGCCACTGAGAATCGCCAGGCTTCGCGCCAGGCGGGCGCTTTCCAGCACCTGCAGCAGGCTGCCGATGCGCGGCAGGCGCAGCAGCAACTGGTCGCGGCGCAAGCACCAATGCGGCTTGCGCAGCAACCAGCCGCCGAGCACGCCAAGCACCAACGCCCCCCCCAACAACCACGGCCCGGCGTGTACCAGCCCCTGGCTCAGGCCGATCAGCAGCGAGGTGATCAGCGGCAGGCTTTGCCCTGCGTGGGCGAATTGTTCGGTGAGTTTGGGCACGACGAAGGTCATCAGGCCGACGACCACGGCAAGTGACACGCCCATCAATACGGTGGGGTAGATCAGCGCAGTACGGGCTTTATGTTGCTGGCGCTGTACCTGCTCCAGGTGGTCGGCCAACCGTGTAAGCACCTGTGCCAGGCGCCCGGAACGCTCGCCGGCCTCGACCAGTGCGCAATACAAACCCGTGAACGGCGCCCCCTGGCGCGCCAGGCTGCGGGCCAGGCCCAGGCCTTCGGCGAGCGACCCACGCAGGGCCACCAGCACACTGTGCAGGGCCGGCTGGCGCAGTTGGCGTTCAAGGGTAGCCAGCGCGTCGACCAAGGGGATGCCAGCCCCGATAAGGGTCGCCAGCTGGCGGGTCAGTTCACAGAGCTGGGCACGGCTTAAACGCTGGCGCCTGGCTTGCCGGGCTCCGGCTTCCTGGCGCTGCAACTGGCGGGCGAACAGACCCTTCTCGCGCAACAACTGGCGTGCATGGCGCTCGCTGTCGGCTTGCAGGCTGGCCTTGTGCGCTTTGCCGGCGAGGTCGACGGCCTGGTAGCGATACGTCGGCATGCCTTAGCCCTGCACCACACGCAGCACTTCGGCCAGGCTGGTCTCGCCACGCGCCAGGCAATCACTGGCCATCGCCACCAGGCTCTGGCGGCGCTCGGCCAGGTAATCCTGCATGGCCAGTTCACTGGCGCCGTCGTAGAGCAGACCGATCAAACCGGCATCCAGCTCGATGAATTCGTACAGGCCCAGGCGCCCGACATAACCGCTGCCCTGGCACTGTTCGCAGCCCACCGCGTGGTAGCTGCTGCCCAGTGCCGCCAGTTCTGGCCACAGCTCACGCTCGGCAGGTTGCAGCGGGTACGACACGGCGCAACGGCACAAGCGCCGTACCAGGCGCTGGGCCAGCACACCACGCAGGCAGGAGGCGATCAGGAACGGCTCGATGCCCATGTCACGCAGACGGGTTACCGCCCCCACGGCGCTGTTGGTGTGCAGGGTGGACAGCACCAGATGGCCGGTAAGGCTGGCCTGTACCGCGATCTGCGCGGTTTCCTGGTCGCGGATTTCACCGAGCATGATCACGTCCGGGTCCTGGCGCAGGATGGCGCGCAGGCCACTGGCAAACGTCAGCCCGGCACGCGGGTTGATGGCTGTCTGGCCAATGCCGGCGATGGCATATTCGACGGGGTCCTCGACCGTGAGGATATTGCGGCTGCCGTCGTTGAGGCTATTGAGGCTGGCGTACAGGGTGGTGGTCTTGCCCGAGCCGGTCGGGCCAGTGGACAGCACGATGCCGTTGGGGCGCGCCAGGCAACTGCGCAGGCCCTGTAACACGGCGGGCGGCATGCCCAGGTTATCCAGCGCCAGCAGGCTGGCCTGCTTGTCGAGCACGCGCAAGACTACCCGCTCGCCATGAATGCCGGGCAAGGTCGAAACCCGCACATCCACTTCACGGCCTGCTGCACGCAAGGTGATACGGCCGTCCTGGGGCTGGCGTTTTTCGGCGATGTCCAGACGCGCCATGACCTTGATCCGTGATACCAGCATGGCCGACAGCGCTCGCGGTGGGCGCAACACTTCGCGCAGGTGCCCATCGACCCGCAGGCGCACCACCAGGCTCTGCTCGAAGGTTTCGATATGGATGTCCGAGGCGCGCAGGCGCAGGGCCTGGCCGAACAGGCCATTGATAAGGCGGATGACCGGGGCTTCGTCATCGCTTTCCAGCAGGTCTTCGATGCGCGGCATCTCGCTCATCAGGCTGTCCAGGTCGACCTGGTCACCGATGCCTTCGATCAGCGCTTCAGTGGCGGCATCACCCACCTCATACAACTGGCCCAGGCGCTCGTCGAACACGGCGGGTTCCAGATATTCCAGCGCACTGGGCTGGCCATGTACACGCAGCAGCTCCTGCAACTGGGCGCTGTCGGCATCGCGCCGTAGCCACAGCTGCCAGCCCTCCGCCGCCGGGGCCATGGCCACCCCGCTTTGCCGTGCCTGGCGATACGGCAGCATCACCAGTCACCGCCTTCCAGGCGCGCCCGGCTGGCGGGGAATACCTGCAACAAAGGGGTGCCCTCGGCCAAGTCCGGCAGTTGCAGCGGCGTGGTCTGCTGCAAGGTGCGGTACTTGTCTTCGCTAAGCCCGGCCAGGCTCGGCCCGTCCCGCAAGATGCGCGGGCGGATGAACACCATCAGGTTCTGCTTGGTGTTCTTGGTGGCGTCGGAGCGAAACAGCCGGCCCAGGTAAGGGATGTCACCAAGCAGCGGCACGCGCTGGTTGCTGGTACTCAGTTCGTCGCTGATCAGGCCGCCGAGGATCACCAGGCCGTTGTCCTCGACCATGACCTTGGTCTTGATCTCGCGCTTGTTGGTGATCACATCGCTGGCCGCGCTGGACTCGGCGATCGATGACACCTCCTGGACAATGTCCAGGCGCACGCTGTTGTCGACGTTGATCTGCGGCTTGATGCGCAGCTTTACCCCGACCTCTTTACGTTCGATGGTCTGGTACGGGTTGGCGTTGTTCTGTGTGACCGAACCGGTGACAAAGGGCACCTCCTGGCCGACCAGGATGGAGGCCTCGGCGTTGTCCAGGGTGAGCAAAGTAGGTGTAGACAGCAGGTTGAAACCACTCTTGCCCTTTAGCGCATTGACCAGCATGGCGAAGTTGAAACCGCCGCCGAAATGGCCAATGCCCGCCGTGGCGCCGGTAGTGGCGGACAACAAGTCACCAAGCGCCTCGTTGTCGCCACTGGCAGCCGCCCCGGCGATGTTGGCGATGTTCACCCCGTTGCTGCCGAAGTTGACAATGCCGGCGCCGAACTTTTCGTCGGCAAACAGCCATTGCACGCCCAGCTCCTGGGCGCTGCTATCGGACACCTCTGCGATGATCGCCTCTACCACCACCTGGGCACGGCGAATGTCCAACTGCTCGACGATGGCGCGGTAGGCAGCCAGTTCGCTGTCGGGGCCGACCATCACCACAGCGTTGGTGCCTTCTTCGTATTCAAGGCGAATGCCCGGGCCACCACTGGTAGCCACCACGGGCCTGTCCTTGCCCTCACCTTCGCCCGCACCTTCTGCCGGCACCGCACCTTCCTGGCTGAGCCCGCGCAGTACCTTGACCACTTCACCGGCATTGGCATGGCGCAGGTAGATCACCTGGGTGCTGCCATTGCTTGGCGCCTCTTGCGGGCGGTCGAGCTGGCGCAGCAGGCTACCGATGCGGTCGAGGTTGCTGCGCCAGTCGGTAACCACCAACTGGTGCGCTGCCGGGTACGGGGTGATCACCCCAACGCGTGGGTCGATCAGGGGTTTGAGGATGCCCAGCACCTGTTCGTTGGCGGCGTTGCGCACATTGAATACGCGGGTAGCCACGCTGTCGCTACCTTCGCCTTGCTGCCCGCCCGCCTCCACCGGCACCGGTTCCAGGCGCGCGGCCTGGTCGGGGACGATCTTCACGCTGCCGTTGGGCAGGTCGACGGTGGCGTAGCCCTGGGCGCGCAACTGCGCGAGGAAGATGTCGTAGATGGCATCGGCGTCGTGCAGGTCGACGGTGCGCACAGTGACTTTGCCCTTTACCCGGGGGTCGACGATGAACGTGGTACCGGTAATGCGCGACACGCTGTCGATGAACTCGCCCAGTTCGGTGTCGACGAAGTTCACCTCGTACATTGGCGTACCGTTGTCATCGAACACCGGCTCTTCGGCGCAGGCCAGGGACAGCACCAGGCTCAGCGCAGCCGCCACGCAGTATCTAACAGGCATCGTTCATCCTTGCCGCTTGAAGCCGGTCACGGCGGGGCGTGGCGGCCAGGGCAGGCGTTCGCGCCGCCCCTGGTTGTTGAAAATCAGGCCATCACTGTCGATGTCCTGCAGCACGATCCCCGGCGCCAGGCGTTGGCCACGCGCCAGCGTGCGTACTTGCTCGCCGTAGCGCAGCACCACCACGCTGGAGGCCAGTGGCTCTGCCTTCAGGCCCCCGAGGTATTGCAGTGGCAGGCGGGTAATGGCGATTGCACCGTCGTCGATGGGCGCCTGCCAGTGACCGACCATCAGGCCAGGCAACGGACCGACAGCCACCGCAGGTGCTGTCGCCGGTTGTGGCTGGCGGCTCAGTTGCAGCACGCACTGGGCGGCCAGCCAGCCTGCCAAGGTCAGGCCTGCGCCCGAGAGCAGGCGCGAAGCGAACGTCACGAAGCCAACTGCCGTGGGTGCCAGCCCGGGTGCCCCTGCACATAGCGCACGTCTGGCCATTGCAACGGCACCAGTTGCCAGCCGGGTGCCTGACGGGCGAGCCAGGCTTCAACCCGCTGCCACAGGGGCTCACCCGCCTGGCTTTCAAACTGCAGGCCAAAGGTGCGGCACAGGCCCTGCACCGGCTCCAGCCCTGTGATGCGCTTGCCTTGCGGGCTGTAGCTGACCCCCCAGGCCTGGCTCTGCCAGCGTGGCAGGTCTTGGCTGTTGTCCAGCAGTAGCGGGTCGCCGAACAGTTGCTCTGCGGCGTTTTCCAGTACTTGCTCCACCTGCCGGGCCGGCGCTTCGACCACCGGGGCCGGGTAGCCACCGGTCAGGCTGATCAGGTGTTCGCGGGTGATGGGGGCCCCCGCGGGCAGCGGGTAGTCATAGCGCAGGCCCGGCAGCAGCACGGGCATGCTGCTGTCATCGGCCAACGCTTGATGCAGCAAGCGGTCCCAGCTGCCACCACGGGTGTCGCGGCGCCACAAAGCCTGTGGCGCAAGGGCCAGCGGTTGGTCGAGCCAGGCCGCATGGCCGGCGCGTTGCTGGCGCAAGGTAGCCTGCAGTTGCCCCACCCGCAGTTGCGCGGCGGGTGACAGTTGCTGTTCGAACGCCGGGAAGAAACGCCCATCGAATTGCCATGCGCCAGCCACTCGCAGACAACGCAGGCGGAAGGCACCGCTGCCCCGGCAACCGGCGAACAGCACCGGCACGCGCCGGCCACTGGCCTGGGTGACCTCGACCGGCGCCGGCCACAGGTCCTGGCCACGGGCGCACAACAACACGTCGATTTGCGGCACCCGCTCGGCCAGCCACAAGCCAGGGCCTGTGCCTATGTCGGCCATGGCCACCACCAGGTCGGCTTCGCGCCGGGCTTGCTCGAACACGGGTTGTAATGATTGGTACCACAGTTTCAGGGAGGCTTTCTGGTCCTGGGCGTAAGGGTCGGTCACGCCGACCACGGCAATGCGGGCACCGCCGCGCTCGAAGACGTGCAAGGCCTCCAGCCCCAGTGCCTGACGTTGCGCGTCCGCCAGCCCGGCGCCCAAGGTAATGGCGCTAGCCTGGCGATACAGCCCATGGCTACGCTGCGGCCACAGCACGCGTTCATCGCTGCTGACACGCACCTCACTGCCCAGCAGCTGGCTGCCTTGAACGCCGCTCTCACCTTGAGTCAGGTAGGCTAGGCCACTGCCATTCCAGCCTTGGCCGTTTTCCAGGGTCAGGCTATTACCTGCTCCGGCCTCCGCTCGCAGTTGCTCCAGCAACGCCGCCAGCACGGCAAAACCGCCCAGGTGGGCTGCACTTGCCTGGCTGGCATCAAGCAACGGCGCCAGTTGCGGGTAGGCCAGGCTGGCGCTGCTGCCGGTCATCCAAGGCGCGCGGCCCAGGTGGCTGACCGGCCCCAGGCGAGTCGCCGGCACCACCGCCTGGCCGGGTTGGCGGGCATCGAGGGTATCGGCCACGTACAGCAGGTCGAGGTGGGCGTTACCGCCCTGTTGTGCCGGGAAAGCAGAACAGGCGCCGAGCAGCGGGGCCATGGCCCCGACACCCATCCAGCTGATCACTTCGCGCCTGTGCATGCTGCTTGCCATCGAACCCGCCATCCTTATCCATGTTCATTCAGGGCTCCGGATGTTGCGGCGTTGGCATGACAGTTTGATGGCAGAATTCCGACAGTCATTCCAAATTGATCTGTCAGCGAATGTTCTAAGAGCGGACCGTTTTAAAACCCCGTTAACATTTCTGCCAATGAATCATCATATTTGCGCACTACAGTCGCGGTTTCCTCTAACTCAGCCAACATAAGGACACCCTGATGAGTCGAGATACCGGCGACAACCTGGACCGGAACCAAAGCGGCAACCTGCCGATGGCCAACGTCATGGACGCCTACCTCAGCCGCCGCAGCGTGATGCGCGGCAGCCTGGGCGCCGCCATCGCCATGATCGCCGGTACCGGCCTGACAGGCTGCTTCGACGGTGGTGGTTCCGATCACGATGATCCGGTCACCGAGCCACCGGTGACCGAGCCGCCTGTTACCGAACCAGAGGTACCGAAACTGGCGCTGGGCTTCCAGTCCATCCCGGGCTCGCGCACCGACGCCTGCGTGGTGGCCGCCGGCTACAGCGCCTATGTGCTGGCGCCGTGGGGTACGCCCATCAACAGCAACGGCAACCCGTGGAAGTCTGACGGCAGCAACACCTCGACCGACCAGGCCAATGCCATGGGCATGCACCATGACGGCATGCACTTCTTCCCCATCAACGGCAGCTCGGAAGATGGCTTGCTGGCGATCAACTTCGAATACATCGACACCGCCGCCCTGCACCCGGCCGGCCCCACCACCGATGTGAACGGCAAGCGTCCGGTCGAAGAAGTGCGTAAGGAAATCAACGCCCACGGGGCTGGCGTGGTGCGCCTGCAGAAAGTCAGCGGACGCTGGCAGGTGGTCGACAACGACCCGCTGAACCGCCGCTTCACCACCGCCTCGCGCATGGAAATCACCGGCCCGCTGCGCGGTACCGACCACGTCAAGACCAAGTATTCCACCGCCGGCACCCATTGCCGTGGCACCAACAATAACTGCGGCAACGGCTACACCCCGTGGGGCACCTACTTGACCTGTGAAGAGAACTGGCCAGGCATTTTCGTCAACAAGGGCACCCGCCCCGAAGACCAGCGCCGCATTGGCGTGGGCACCTCCAGCGGCCAGTACAAATGGGAAACCGCAGCTGGCGACAGCACTGAGGTGGCCGACGAATTTGCCCGCTTCGACGTCACCGTCAAAGGCGCCAGCGCCACCGACGACTACCGCAACGAAGCCAGCACCTACGGCTACATCGTCGAAATCGACCCATACAACAGCAGCACCCTGGCCACCAAGCGCACCGCACTGGGCCGCTTCCGCCACGAGGGCTGCGCCCCAGGCCTGCCGGTCGCCGGCAAGCCACTGGTGTGGTACATGGGTGACGACTCGAACAACGAGTACCTGTACAAGTGGGTGTCCACCGCCGTGTGGGACGCCGCCGACGCCACCCCGGCCGACCGCCTGGCCACCGGTGCCAAGTACCTTGACCAGGGCAAGCTCTACGTGGCCCGCTTCAATGCCGACGGCACCGGCGTATGGCTGCTGCTGGATGTGAACACCGCTACCACTAACGGCAGCACCCTGGGTGCGCTGTATGGTGACTTGCCAGGCATCATCCTCAACACCCGTGGCGCCGGCGATGCCGTGGGCGCAACGCCGATGGACCGCCCGGAATGGACCACGGTCAACCCGCTGAACGGCGATGTATACCTGACCCTGACCAACAACAGCGCGCGTACCCCGGAAAAGGTCGATGCGGCCAACCCGCGCGGCCCGAACCGCCATGGCCACATCATTCGCTGGCACGACAGCGACGACCAGTTGAGCTTCACTTGGGACATCTTCGTGTTCGGCGCCAACGCAGCCGGTACTGCCGATATCAACCGTTCCGGCCTGACCGAACTGAACCAGTTCGCCAGCCCCGACGGCATGAGCTTCGATAGCCGTGGCGTGCTGTGGTTCGAGACTGACAACGGTGAAAGCACCCTCACTGATTACACCAACGACCAGCTGCTGGCAGTGATCCCCACCGACCTGGTAGACGCCAGCGGCAAGCAGGTGCCGGTGAACGCGCAGAACCAGGTGGACCTGCGCCGCTTCTTCGTTGGGCCGAATGAATGTGAGGTGACCGGGATTACCTTTACGCCGGACAACAAGACGCTGTTCGTGAACATTCAGCACCCGGGGAACTGGCCATATACCGACAAGGCGACCGACGCTACGCCGGCTGGGACTACGGTACGGCCGCGGGCTTCGACGGTGGTGATTCAGCGTATTGATGGCGGGGAGATCGGGACTGCCTGATCGACCTGTGCACGGGGGCCGCTTTGCGGCCCTTTCGCGACACAAGGCCGCTCCTACAGGGGGTACGCGATCTCTTGTAGGAGCGGCCTTGTGCCGCGAATGGGCTGCACAGCAGCCCCGGCAACCTCAAGCCCTACCAAGCCATCGGCTCGCGGCTGCGCACCCGCACCTGCTGCGCCGGCACCCGGGAAACTGCCCAATCACCGACCAACCATTTCTTCAGAAGTGGAACCAGCTGAGTGCGTCAACACCAAGTCGACTGCGGATTTGGTCTGCGTGCGCTCTGATATTGGACATGTCTCGCTCATAACTCAGACGTAGTTCGGTGCCTTCTGCCAAATATGAAAGATTCTGACTAAAGTTTTGCTCGTGCCGATTCATGTCAATAAGTTGCTGATACAGAGACTCTGCCTGAGCGAGGTCAAGTGGCTGTAGTCCCGCAGCTTCATGGCGGGGCGGAGTTCGAGCCCCGTTGGCCAATGGCAGCTGTTGAGCTGTACTACCCGCTGGTGCAAGACGGTTAGCCAGATACACTGTACCCTGCTGAGCCATAGGGTTTCTCAGTGTTTGCCTAACAGGTTGTGTTGGCATATGGGCTTGTGTTTGTTGCCGCTGTTGTAGTCTGGCACGCAGTGCCTCCACACGCTGTTCTGCAGTCTGCCGCTGAGCCCTTTGTGCCCCTGCCCTTCGTGATTGCTGCAATAGCTTTTGCGGTACTTTACGCAGACCACTTAGATCCGCGTGACCACTTGGATCCAGCCCCATGACTGGATCTCCTGAGCAGTAGCTATAAGCATTTGGCCCGCCAGCACCAAAAGGACTCCAGCCATCAGGTGAAAGAAATCGCCTCAGGGCTGGGCTGTAAGCCCGATAACCATTGCCTAGCAGGTAGGTGCCGGAGCGGCAGTCTTCTCGCTCACCATTGTAGCCAAGCATGAATGCCGAGCTAGCTTGGTTTTGGTGGTGCCCGTAAGGGCAATAGGCACGCAGAGCTACTGACACAGGGTTTTGCCTCGCAAGACGGTGAGCTGAAGTTTTGGTCTTTCCGAGGCCAGGCGCAACTAGCAAGATTATCAGTACACGCTGCTGGTTTCAGCTCACGATCACAGGTTCTGAATACCGTGCAATTCCTGAATGTGACTGGCTTGCCAGCGAATGGGCTGCACAGCAGCCCCGGCAACCTCAAGCCCTACCAAGCCATCGGCTCGCGGCTGCGCACCCGCACCTGCTGCGCCGGCACCCGGGCATGCCATTGCACCACCCCCAACGCCTCCACCTGGAATTCGCTGCGTATCGCCCGCCCCTCTTCCTCGAACGACAACTGCAACAGGAAATACCCGCTGTTCAGCAGCAACCCTTCGCTCAGCCGTTCGAACGTTTCGTCATCCACCGCTCCCAACGCCTGACGCAAGGCACCTGCATCCACATACCCCGACGCCGGCCGCCCGCTGATGATGCGGCTGAGCAACGAGCGCGAATAGCGCCCTTCGTACAACGCCTCAAGCAGCGGCAAATGCTCCAGCCCAAGCGCATTGGCGTTCAGGCGCCAGCCGGTCACCTGCGGCAAGGCGCACAGCATCGGGTAGCGGCTCTGCCGGCTGGCGTCCGGCTCCAGCAGCAGGTTCAGTTCGCTGGTGTCGAGCATCGGCTGGTTGGCCGCCAGGCGCGGTGGTTGCTGGCGCAGGTACTGGGTACTTTCGGCGCCTTGCAGACGGGTGTCGCTGTCAGCGTCGAGCCAGTCGGCCAGCGCATCGACCAGACGCTCTGCCGCCATGTCGTCGCCTAGCAAATAGCGCAACTGACGCTCGGCTCGCTCGCCATCAGCACCTAGCAACGCATTGACGTTAAAACAGGTGTGCTGATCACGCACCCGCAACTGCGCCTGCCCGGCGCCAAAGTCATAGTTCAACGGCTGCCCACGCAGGGCCTGCCAGAACAACGGGCTGAGCCGCCAGGTGGGGTCGCGCAGGGCTTGCTTGGCGTAGGCCAGGCCGGCCTGCTCCATGGCCCGCGCCTGTACCCGCTGATGCAGCAGGCGCACCTCATCCACTTGGCGCCGGCCGTCTTCCACCAGCCAGGCCATACCCGCCGCCAACATTGCCAGCACCACCATCACCATCAACAGGGCCGCCCCCTGCTGTTGCCTGCCACCCATCCGTGCGTGCCTCGCTCGCAGAATAAAGACGCCAGTCAACACGCGGCGTGTTGCAGGTAGATGGCAATGCCCGTCCGTCATGTGTACGTCATCTACACGAGGCAGGATTAGCCTTCCTTTTCATGACCTTACAGGAGTGGTCGCAATGGGTGGCATTGGAATCTGGCAACTGGTGATCGTACTGCTGATCGTATTCCTGCTGTTTGGCACCAAGCGCCTCAAGGGCCTGGGCAGCGATGTGGGTGAGGCGATCCAGGGGTTTCGCAAATCCATGGGCGGTGACAACGATGTCAATGCCGCTGGCCAGGCACAAGTACAGCAGCAGGCGCCGCTGAACGGCCAGGCCACTCAGCAGCCTCAAGCGGATCGTCAGGCCTGATGTTCGAGGTAGGCTTCAGCGAGGTGCTGTTGGTCGGCATTGTCGCGTTGCTGGTGCTGGGCCCGGAACGCCTGCCGGTAGCGGCGCGTACCCTGGGGCGCGGGCTGGGCCAGGCGCGCCGGGCCATGCACGCCTTACGCACGCAGGTAGAACGCGAAATCGACATGCCGAACCTCGACAGCGCCCCATTACAGCGCCTGGAGCAGGAGATCCGCCAAGGCATAAGCCTGAACGCGGAGCCGGCCAATGATGCAGCCACGGTCGCCCAGCCCAAGGAAAACGCCTCATGAGTATTGCCATGGACCCGGCGGCCAGCATGCCGTTGACCGAACACCTGCGCGACCTGCGCAAACGCCTGGTGCGTTGCCTGGCACTGGTGGCATTGGTGTTCGCCGGCCTGTTCCCCTTTGCGCAAACGCTGTACACGCTCATTTCCGAACCACTGCGGCGCTTTTTGCCAGAAGGCGCGAGCATGATCGCTACCAGCGTCACCTCGCCGTTTCTGACACCGTTCAAACTGACCGCGATGTGTGCGCTGTTCGTGGCCATGCCGCTGCTGCTGCACCAGGCTTGGGGCTTTCTGGCGCCGGGGCTGTACCGCCGTGAACGGCGCATTGCCCTGCCGCTGCTGGTGTCGAGCATCGTGCTGTTCTATGCCGGCATGGCCTTCGCGTTCTTCCTGGTGTTTCCGATGATGTTCGGCTTTTTTGCCAGCGTGACGCCGGACGGCGTGGCGATGATGACCGACATCAGCCAGTACCTGGACTTTATCCTGGCGCTGTTCCTGGCGTTCGGGCTGGCGTTCGAGATCCCGGTGGCGACGTTCATCGTGGTCTGGGTGGGGTTGGCCGATGTGGCCACGTTGCGGCGCAGCAGGCCCTACGTGATTGTCGGGTGCTTTGTGGTGGGGATGATATTGACGCCGCCGGATGTGTTTTCGCAGACGATGCTGGCGGTGCCGATGTGGGTGTTGTTCGAGGTGGGGTTGCTGGCTTGTGGCTGGTTGAAGCGGCCGGTGCCTGGCAAGGACATTGTGGCTGGCGTGTAGGGCCTATTCGCGGGCGTGCCCGCGAATGGCCTTGATGCGGTCTAGAACTCGGCGAGCCGCCAGGCTTCATAGGCTGGCGTCTCGTACGGGTGGCTCTGCTTGAGCGCAGCGACGACCTGAGATATCAGATCGTCAGTCACCACCAGCTCCACCTTCCACTCTTCCACCACCTCGACCTGGCCGGCTTGCCCGAGGAACGGCTGACTGCCGTCCAGCGGGCGGAACTGGCCCTGGCCGAGGGTTTGCCAAGCGCAGTGGTCATAGTCACCGATGCGCCCGCCACCGGCGGCGAACACGGCGGCCTTGACCACTTCGACATGGCTGTCGGGGACGAAAAAGGCGAGCTTGTACACGCCTTAGTTCACCCACACCCGTGCGTTGCGGAACATACGCATCAGCGCGGCATCTTCCTGCCACTCGTCCGGGCGCCACGAGTTCTGCACGGCGCGGAACATACGCTCCGGGTGCGGCATCATGATGGTCACACGGCCGTCGCGGCTGGTGAGGCCGGTGATACCACGCGGCGAGCCGTTCGGGTTGGCCGGGTAGGCTTCGGTGACCTTGCCGTGGTTGTCGACGTAGCGCAGGGCCACGCAACCGGACACGTCGGCTTCCAGCAGTGCCGCTTCGTTGGCGAACTCGGCGTGGCCTTCGCCGTGGGCGATGGCGATCGGCATGCGCGAACCGGCCATGCCCTGCAGGAAGATCGAGTTGGACTTCTGCACCTCGACCATGGCCACACGCGCTTCGAACTGCTCCGAGCGGTTACGCACGAAGTGCGGCCAGTACTCGGTGCCCGGGATCAGCTCGTGCAGGTTGGACATCATCTGGCAACCGTTGCACACGCCCAGGGCGAAGCTGTCGGTACGCTCGAAGAAGGCCTGGAAGGCGTCACGGGCACGGGCGTTGAACAGCGCCGACTTGGCCCAGCCTTCGCCGGCACCCAGTACGTCACCGTACGAGAAACCACCGCAGGCGACCAGGCCCTTGAAGGCTTCGAAGTCGACACGGCCAGCGAGGATGTCGCTCATGTGCACGTCGATCGCGGCGAAGCCGGCACGGTCGAAGGCTGCGGCCATCTCGACCTGGCCGTTGACACCCTGCTCGCGCAGGATGGCCACTTGCGGGCGCACGCCCTTCTTGATGTACGGTGCGGCGATGTCGTCGTTGACGTCGAAGCCCAGCTTCACCGACAGGCCCGGGTTGTCTTCCTCGAGCAGCAGGTCGAATTCCTGGTCCGCGCAGTCGGCGTTGTCGCGCAGGCGCTGGATCTGGTAGCTGGTTTCAGCCCACTGGCGCTGCAGCATGCGGCGGTCATCGTCGAACAGCACTTCGCCGTTCAGGCTGATGGACACTTCACCGTTGTTGACCGGCTTGCCGATCACCGCGACGCAACCTTCGCCCAGGCCAGCGGCGCTGAACTGTGCCAGTACGTCAGGGGTAGCATCCTGGCGAACCTGGATGACTGCGCCCAGCTCTTCGTTGAAGAGGATGGCTGGCACGTCGCCCTTGCTGTCGGTCAGCGGGTCGAGGTGCAGGTCGAGGCCGCAGTGGCCGGCGAAGGCCATTTCCAGCACGGTGGTGACCAGGCCGCCATCGGAACGGTCGTGGTAGGCCAGCAGGTGGCCGTCGGCGTTCAAGCCCTGGATCACGGCGAAGAAGGCCTTGAGGTCTTCAGCATCGTCGACGTCCGGTGCCTGGGCAGCGATCTTGCCGTAGGTCTGGGCCAGGATCGAGGCGCCCATGCGGTTCTTGCCACGGCCCAGGTCGATCAGGATCAGGTCGGTCTCGCCCTTGTCCATGCGCAGTTGCGGAGTCAGGGTTTTACGGATGTCGGTGACCGGGGCGAAGCCGGTGATGATCAGCGACATTGGCGAGGTAACGCTCTTCTCGCCGCCCTCATCGCTCCATTTGGTCTTCATCGACATCGAGTCTTTGCCGACCGGAATGGTGATACCCAGCTCCGGGCACAGCTCCATGCCGACAGCCTTGACGGTGTCGTACAGGCGGGCGTCTTCACCCGGGTGGCCGGCGGCGGACATCCAGTTGGCCGACAGCTTGATGTCGGACAGCTTCTCGATGCGCGAAGCGGCCAGGTTGGTCAGGGTTTCGCCGATGGCCATGCGGCCGGACGCCGGGGCATCCAGCAGCGCCAGCGGAGTACGCTCACCCATGGCCATGGCTTCACCGGTGTAGACGTCGAAGCTGGTGGCGGTAACGGCGCAGTCGGCCACCGGTACCTGCCACGGGCCGACCATCTGGTCGCGGGCAACCAGGCCGGTGATGGTGCGGTCGCCGATGGTGATCAGGAAGCTCTTGCTGGCCACGGCCGGGTGGCTAAGAACGCGCTGGACGGCGTTGTCCAGGTCCAGCTTGCTCGGGTCGAAGTCATCGCCCAGCTCGGCTTCACGGGTAACCGAACGGTGCATGCGTGGGGGCTTGCCCAGCAGCACGTCCAGCGGCATGTCCACCGGGGTGTTGCCGAAGTGGCTGTCGCTGACGGTCAGGTGTTGCTCTTCAGTCGCTTCACCCACTACGGCGAACGGGCAGCGTTCGCGCTCGCAGATGGCCTTGAAGCGCTCGAAATCGACGGCGCTGACGGCCAGCACGTAACGCTCCTGCGATTCGTTGCTCCAGATTTCGTGCGGGGCCATGCCCGGCTCGTCGTTGGGCACGTTACGCAGTTCGAAGCGGCCGCCACGGCCACCGTCGTTGACCAGCTCAGGGAAGGCGTTGGAGATACCGCCGGCGCCAACGTCGTGGATGAAGGCGATCGGGTTGGCGTCGCCCAACTGCCAGCAGCGGTCGATGACTTCCTGGCAACGGCGCTCCATTTCAGGGTTTTCGCGCTGTACCGAGGCGAAGTCCAGGTCTGCCGAGCTGGCACCGGTCGCCACCGACGAAGCGGCGCCGCCGCCCAGGCCAATCAGCATGGCCGGGCCGCCGAGCACGATCAGCTTGGCGCCGACGGTGATCTCACCCTTCTGCACGTGGTCTTCACGGATGTTGCCCATACCACCGGCGAGCATGATCGGCTTGTGGTAACCGCGCACTTCTTCGCCGTGCGGGGTGTTGATGGCCTGCTCGAAGGTACGGAAGTAACCGGTCAGGGCCGGGCGACCGAATTCGTTGTTGAACGCCGCGCCACCCAGAGGGCCTTCGATCATGATGTCGAGGGCGTCGACGATGCGCTCAGGCTTGCCGTAAGCCTGCTCCCATGGCTGCTCGAAGCCCGGAATGCGCAGATTGGACACGGTGAAGCCGGTGAGGCCAGCCTTGGGCTTGGCGCCACGGCCGGTAGCACCTTCGTCGCGGATTTCGCCGCCGGAGCCGGTGGAGGCACCAGAGAACGGGGCGATGGCGGTCGGGTGGTTGTGGGTTTCCACCTTCATCAGGATGTGCACCGGCTCCTGCACCGCGCCGTACTGGCGGGTTTCAGGGTTCGGGAAGAAACGGCCAGCCACGTTACCGACGATGACCGAGGCGTTGTCCTTGTAGGCGGACAGCACGCCTTCGTTGTGCATCTGGTAGGTGTTCTTGATCATGCCGAACAGGCTCTTTTCCTGAGCCTGGCCGTCAATGTCCCAACTGGCGTTGAAGATTTTGTGGCGGCAGTGCTCGGAGTTGGCCTGGGCGAACATCATCAGTTCGATGTCGTTCGGGTTGCGCTTGAGGCCCTGGAAGGCATTGACCAGGTAGTCGATCTCGTCTTCGGCCAGGGCCAGGCCCAGGTCGATGTTGGCCTTGGCCAGGGCGTCGCGGCCACCGGCCAGGATGTCGACCGAGGTCATCGGCTTGGGCTGGGCGTGGCTGAACATGTCGGCCGCCTGCTCCAGCTGAGCCAGCACCCGCTGGGTCATGCGGTCGTGCAGCTCGGCGGCGATCAAGGCAGCATCAGCATCGCTCAGGGTGCCGGCCACGTAGTAAGCGATGCCGCGCTCCAGGCGCTGGATCGACTGCAGGCCGCAGTTGTGGGCGATGTCGCTGGCCTTGCTGGCCCAAGGCGAAATGGTGCCCAGGCGCGGTACGACCAGGAACAGGCGACCGGTCGGCTCCTGTACCGGCACGCTCGGGCCGTACTTGAGCAGACGGCCCAGCACCTGCTGCTGGTCGGCGGTCAGCTCGCCGTCGACATCGGCGAAATGGGCAAATTCGGCATACAAACCAGTAACAGCGGGGACTTTCTGGCTCAGTTGCTCGAGTAATTTACCGTGGCGAAAGGCAGAAAGGGCAGGAGCGCCGCGCAGGATCAACATCGTCGGGACAGCCTCAGGAAGGGGTGTGCTTAGAGGCCGTGCATTCTAGCCTAATTCGATGGCTTTCGGCACCCGCTCTACGCCACGGCTG
>NZ_BCBJ01000010.1:0-15928 GCF_001320605.1 Pseudomonas sp. NBRC 111133
CGGGCGGCGCTCGATCTCCCTGGCGCCACACATCTCACGGCAGGCACTTGGTGGCCCAAACACAATCCACCGCCACGCCCCCACATCACATAAACCGCTACCAGACAAGCTAACAGTTGTCGAGATATGGTTGGGCCGGTCCTTTGCGTATACTGCAACCTATGTTCGCCCACACTGCTTTGCGCCAGCGTTGCGCCAAATGGCTTCTCGCAACCGGACTCTTTCTGCTGCTCGGTGCCTGCGTTGAAAAACCCAGCACCCTCGAGCGCGTGAAGGAGGATGGCGTGCTGCGCGTCATCACCCGCAACAGCCCGGCCACCTACTTCCAGGACCGCAACGGCGAAACCGGCTTCGAATACGAGCTGGTCCAGCATTTCGCCGAAGATCTCGGCGTGAAGCTGCAGATCGAGACCGCCGACAACCTCGACGAGCTGTACGACGCCCTCGGCAAGCCCTCCGGCCCGGTGCTGGCCGCTGCCGGTCTGGTCAGCAGCGAGCGGCGCAAGGCCCAGGTCAGATACTCTCACCCGTACCTGGAAGTGACCCCGCAGGTCATCTACCGCAACGGCCGCCCGCGCCCCACAGACGCCAAGGGCCTGGTCGGCAAGAAGATCATGGTACTGAAGGGCAGCAGCCATGCCGACCAGCTGGCCGAGCTGAAGAAGCAGTACCCGGGCCTGCAATACGAAGAGTCCGACGCCGTCGAGGTGGTCGACCTGTTGCGCATGGTCGACGAAGGGCAGATCGACCTGACCCTGGTCGACTCCAACGAGCTGGCGATGAACCAGGTGTACTTCCCTAACGTGCGGGTTGCCTTCGACCTGGGCGATACCCGTGACCAGCGCTGGGCAGTGGCTGCGGGCGAAGACAACAGCCTGCTCAACGAGATCAACGAATTTCTCGACAAGGCGCAGAAGAACGGCACCCTGCAGCGCCTGAAAGACCGTTATTACGGCCATGTCGACGTGTTGGGCTATGTGGGCGCCTACACCTTCGCCCAGCACCTGCAGCAACGCTTGCCCAAGTACGAGAAGCACTTCAAGAGCTACGCCAAGGTCGAGCAGGTGGACTGGCGCCTGCTGGCCGCTATCGGCTATCAGGAATCGATGTGGCAGCCGGAGGTTACCTCCAAGACCGGCGTGCGCGGCTTGATGATGCTGACCCAGCGCACTGCCCAGGCCATGGGCGTATCCAACCGCCTGGACCCGAAACAGAGCATCCAGGGCGGCGCCAAATACTTCATGAAGATCAAGGAAGAGCTGGACGACAGCATTCAGGAGCCGGACCGCACCTGGTTCGCACTGGCTGCCTATAACGTCGGCAGCGGCCACCTGGAAGACGCCCGTACCCTGGCCAAGCGCGAGAAGCTCAACCCGAACAAATGGCTGGACGTGAAGAAAATGCTGCCGCGCCTGTCGCAGAAGCAGTGGTATCGCCAAACCAAATACGGCTATGCGCGTGGCGGCGAGCCGGTGCACTTCGTGGCCAACATCCGCCGCTACTACGACATCCTCACCTGGGTGACCCAGCCGCAGCTCGAAGGCCAGGTGGCCGAGGGCAACCTGCATGTGCCCGGGGTGAACAAGGACAAGCCGGCAGATCAGTCGCCGCCGATGTAGGCCGGTACAGGTTAAGCCTTGGCCCGGCGAGCCTTGAAGAAATCACTGAGGATCTGCCCGCACTCTTCAGCCAGCACCCCACCTTCCACCATCACCCGATGGTTCAGGAAGCCCTGCCCGAAAAACTGCCCTTGGCTCTGCACGATCCCCGCCTTGGGCTCCAGTGCGCCAAACACCACGCGCATCACCCGCGAATGCACGATCAGCCCCGCACACATGCTGCACGGCTCCAGGGTCACGTAAAGGGTGCTGCCGGGCAGCCGGTAATTACTGGCAGACTTCGCCGCTGCGCGGATGGCCACCATCTCGGCATGCGCACTGGGGTCGCTGTCGATGATCGGCCGGTTGAAGCCCTGGCCGATCACCTGGCCATGCTGCACCAGCACTGCCCCCACCGGCACTTCCCCCATGGTTGCGCCTTGCGCAGCCAATGTCAGTGCCAGGCGCATGAATTCCTGATCGCGGCTGCGATCGATGATCTGCGGGCGCATCAAACCACCGCGATCGCGGCCATCAGGCCGGTTTCCATGTGGTCGATGACGTGGCAGTGGAACATCCAGGTGCCCGGGTTATCCGCCACCAAGGCCACCTGGGCGCGCTCGTTCTTGCCCAGCAGGTAGGTATCGGTGAACCACGGCTCCTTGATGTCGTGGCGATTGGAGCCAATCACCTTGAAGCTCATGCCGTGCAGGTGGATCGGGTGCTGGTACTGGGTCATGTTCTTCAGCTCGAAGATGTAGCTCTTGCCCTTCTTCAACGTGGCGATGGGGCGGTCGGCGCAGGTCTTGTCGGTGATGTCCCAGGCCTGGCCATTGATCTGCCACATGCTCGAGGGCTTGTCCGGGTCAGGGGTGACAGTGACGTTGGCCGCCCATTCGAAATTGAAGTTGAGCTTTTCGGCATTCTCCAGGTCCGGCTCGGCGATCGGGTTGGGCGGCAGCGCTGGCGGCCAATCACCCGGCACGTCGTTGCTGGCCACCGAACGCAGGGTGCCCAGGCGCACGAAACCGTCTCGCAGGGAAATCTCCTCACCCGCCTCGGGAATACGGATGGCCAGGCAGATACGCATGCCCGGGCCGAGCCAGTACTCGTCTTCCAATGGGCGCGGGGTCACCGGGTTGCCGTCGAGGGCATAGATTTTGGCCTCACAGTTGCCCTTGAGGTTGAGGCGGTAAGTCCAGGTGTTGTCCAGGTTCAGCAGACGCACCCGCACCACGTGGCCGGCCGGCAGCTCGGTGACCGAGCCTGCTTGGCCATTGATGGTGATCAAGCGCCCGGCGGTGCCGTTACGCGCGGCCTCGCGCGGGATGCTGAAAGGTAGCCAGGCGCCCTGCTCGTCCACGTGCCAGTTCTTCAGGCTAAGGGTGCGCTCATGCTGGAAACCGGTCGGCTCGCGCTCCTCGACGATTAGCGGGCCGACCAGACCGCGCCCCAGCTCTTCGGAGCTGCTGACATGCGGGTGATACCAGTAGCTGCCGGCATCCGGTACGCGGAACTTGTAGTCAAAATACTCGCCCGGCTTGACCGGCAGTTGCGAGACGTAGGGCACACCGTCCATTTCCAGCGGCAGGCGAATGCCGTGCCAGTGAATGGTGGTTTCCACCGGCAGGTGGTTGATGAAGCGTACCCGCAGCCAGGTACCCTGGCGCACGCGAAGCTCGGTACCCGGCGCCGACGGGCCGAACGCCCAGGCCTCGGTCTTGAAGCCCGGCACCAGCTCGACGTCCAGCGGCGCTGCAATCAACTCATAATCGTGGCCGGCGTTTTCGTCTTCGACCTTGCCCAGCCAGTAACGCGCCGCGCCACCGGCGCCCAGGCCAACCACAACCAGGCCAGTCAGGCCCTTGAGCATTTGTCGACGGGTGAAGGACATCGGTGCGGGTACCTCGTGTTTTGCGCAATCAAGCTGCCAGCATGGCTGACGGTGAAGGGCGAATACGATACACCTGCAAATGGGAAAGATTAAGTGAAGTCTCGTTTTTGCCTGTGCTGGCCTCTTCGCGGGCAAGCCCGCGAAGAGGCCGATACAGAGGGCAGATACAACAAGGGCGCCTCGCGGCGCCCTTGTGGCTCAACTTATTCCCACTCGATAGTGGCCGGCGGCTTGCTCGACACGTCGTAGGTCACGCGCGAGATACCGTCGATTTCGTTGATGATACGGCCGCTGACGGTTTCCAGCAGTTCGTACGGCAGGTGCGCCCAGCGCGCGGTCATGAAGTCCACGGTCTCGACGGCACGCAGGGCCACGACCCAGGCGTAGCGACGGCCGTCGCCAACGACGCCAACCGACTTGACCGGCTGGAACACCACGAACGCCTGGCTGGTCTTGTGGTACCAGTCGGCCTTGCGCAGCTCTTCGATGAAGATGTGGTCGGCGCGACGCAGGATGTCGGCGTATTCCTTCTTCACTTCACCCAGAATGCGCACGCCCAGGCCCGGGCCCGGGAACGGGTGGCGGTAGACCATGTCGTACGGCAGGCCCAGTTCCAGGCCGATCTTGCGCACTTCGTCCTTGAACAGTTCACGCAGCGGCTCGACCAGCTTGAGGTTCATCTCTTCCGGCAGGCCGCCCACGTTGTGGTGCGACTTGATCACGTGGGCCTTGCCGCTCTTGGCGCCAGCCGACTCGATCACGTCCGGGTAGATGGTGCCCTGAGCGAGGAACTGGATGTTTTCCAGCTTGCTGGCTTCGGCATCGAAGATGTCGATGAAGGTGCGGCCGATGATCTTGCGCTTCTTCTCCGGGTCGGCTTCGCCTTCCAGGTTGTCGAGGAACTGCTTTTCAGCATCGGCGCGGATCACTTTGACGCCCATGTTCTCTTTGAACATGGCCATCACCTGATCGCCTTCGTGCAGGCGCAGCAGGCCGTTGTCGACGAATACGCAGGTCAGCTGGTCACCGATGGCGCGGTGCAGCAGCGCGGCAACCACCGAGCTGTCGACACCGCCGGACAGGCCCAGCAGGACGTTGGCCGAACCGACTTGCTCACGCACCTGGGCGATGGCGTCTTCGACGATGTTGGACGGGGTCCACAGGGCTTCACAGCCGCAGATGTCCTGCACGAAGCGGGACAGGATGCGACCGCCTTGTTTGGTGTGGGTCACTTCCGGGTGGAACTGCACGCCGTAGTAGCCACGGGCATCGTCGAACATGCCGGCGATCGGGCAGCTTGGGGTGCTGGCCAGTACGTGGAAGTTGCCCGGCATCTGGGTAACCTTGTCGCCGTGGCTCATCCACACGTCCAGGCCCAGTACGCCGTCGTCGTCAACGTGGTCTTCGATGCCGTCGAGCAGGCGGCTCTTGCCGACTACGTCTACGCGGGCATAACCGAATTCACGCAGGTCGGAACCTTCTACCTTGCCGCCCATCTGCTCGGCCATGGTCTGCATGCCGTAGCAGATGCCCAGCACCGGTACGTTCAGGTCGAACACGGCCTGCGGAGCGCGTGGGCTGTTGGCTTCGTGGACCGACTCGGGGCCGCCGGCGAGGATGATGCCGCGCGGATTGAATTCGCGGATCGCTTCATCGTCCATGTCGAACGGGTGCAGTTCGCAGTACACGCCGATTTCGCGCACGCGGCGGGCGATCAGCTGGGTGTACTGGGAACCGAAATCGAGGATCAGGATGCGGTGAGCGTGAATGTCGAGGGCCATGACTCAATCTCGTCAGTGGAAATCGGAAACGACGCGGGGCTGTCGTGACAGCCCCGCATGCTTATATTGCTGGAAGCCTCAGCCTACGCGGTAGTTAGGGGCTTCTTTGGTGATCTGCACGTCATGCACGTGGGACTCGGCCATGCCGGCACCGGTGATGCGCACGAACTCCGGCTTGGTGCGCATCTCTTCGATGGTTGCGCTGCCGGTGTAGCCCATGGACGAACGCAGGCCGCCCATCAGCTGGTGGATGATCGCGGCCAGGGCGCCTTTATAAGGTACGCGGCCTTCGATGCCTTCCGGTACCAGCTTCTCGGCGCCGGCCGAGGAGTCCTGGAAGTAACGGTCGGACGAGCCTTGCGCCTGTGCCATGGCACCCAGCGAGCCCATGCCACGGTAGGCCTTGTAGGAACGGCCCTGGAACAGCTCGACTTCACCCGGAGCCTCTTCGGTACCGGCGAACATCGAACCCATCATCACGCAGGAAGCACCGGCAACGATGGCCTTGGACAGGTCACCGGAGAAGCGGATACCGCCGTCGGCGATCAGTGGCACGCCAGTGCCTTCCAGTGCGGCGGCAACGTTGGCAATGGCGCTGATTTGCGGCACGCCGACACCGGCAACGATACGGGTGGTGCAGATGGAACCTGGGCCGATACCGACCTTGACGGCATCAGCGCCCGCTTCGGCCAGGGCCTTGGCAGCGGCGCCGGTGGCGATGTTGCCGCCGATAACCTGCACTTGCGGGTAGGTTTCTTTTACCCAGCGAACGCGGTCGATCACACCTTTGGAGTGGCCGTGGGCGGTGTCGACAACCACCACGTCAACGCCAGCGGCTACCAGGGCAGCAACGCGCTCGCCGGTGTCCTTGCCGGTGCCGACCGCAGCGCCAACGCGCAGGCGACCTTGGTCGTCCTTGCTGGCCAGCGGGTAGGCCTTGGCTTTTTCGATGTCCTTGACGGTCATCATGCCCTTGAGGTTGAACTTGTCGTCAACGATCAGGACCTTTTCCAGGCGGTGCTTGTGCAGCAGCTCGCGCACTTCGTTCTTGTCGGCGCCTTCGCGGACGGTGACCAGACGCTCTTTTGGCGTCATCACGTCGCGGACCTTGGCGTCCAGGCGGGTTTCGAAGCGCACGTCACGGGAAGTGACGATGCCGACCAGGTCGCCGTTCGCCAGCACCGGTACGCCGGAGATGTTGTTCAGGCGGGTCAGGTCGAACAGGTCGCGCACGGTGGCGTCGGCCTCGATGGTGATCGGGTCCTTGACCACGCCAGCCTCGAACTTCTTGACCTTGCGCACTTCGCCGGCCTGCTGTTCGATGGTCATGTTCTTGTGGATGATGCCGATACCGCCTTCCTGGGCCATGGCAATGGCCAGGCGCGCTTCGGTCACGGTATCCATGGCGGCGGAAACCAGCGGAATGTTCAGCTCGATGCCACGGGTCAAACGGGTCTTGAGACTGACTTCATTGGGCAGTACCTCGGAATAACCAGGTACAAGGAGGATATCGTCGAAGGTCAGGGCTTCTTGGCTGATACGCAGCATCGCGGGGGCTCCCGGGCGGGAAAAATGGAAGCGCGCCATTATACTCATGCACGGCGCGCCGCTCAATGCAAAATAAGGGCCTTCGGTCAGCCTTGTGGCAGTTTTACCTGCACCACGGCCACCGGCTGGTCGAGCCAGTCGGCGAAGCTGTCGAGAAAGGCCTGGGTGAACCCGGCCTCGCCCCAGTTGTTGAAGATGAACCCCAGGTTGGAAAAGGCACATGGCTGCAGGTAAATGAAGCCATTGATGTCATCTTCGAAGCCGCACAACGGGCAGGTGAAGTTGTCACTTACCCCCGGCATCCACTCTTCCAGGCTTTCGAACAGCGGCTCGCCCACTTCGCGCCGGCATTCCGGGCAACCGGCTTCTTCAAGAAAGCCATCGGTCGGGGTATAGATGCAGCGCTTGAGCATCACTTCCAGGCCGTTGACCTGCTGGCCGAAGGGCAGTTTTTCCGGGTGCAGGGCCACTTTGCGCGCGCCTGCAGCCAAGGCATGCCCCATGCGGTTGCCGGTGCGGCCACAGGTGGTCAGTTGCTCCTCGACGACCTTTTCGCGCACCAGCCAGCGCAGGATGGCGCGGGCGCGGGCTTCATGCACCGGGACGGTGGACAGCTTGGGAACGATGATGCTCTGGGTGTTCATGAACGGGAAAAGCCTGAAAAACTGCGGTAATGACGCAATTCTACCGCTCAGGCGCTCAGGTAGCGACCGATCAACGCCAACCCGCTGGCCAGCACCAGCCAGGTGACCAAGCGTACAAACGCCTCACGGGACAGCCGGTGGGTCAGCCTGCGCCCCAGCCAAAGGCCGACGAACATGACCGGCAGCAAGCAGACGGCAAGCAGCAGCAAGCTTTGGTCGGCATAGACACCGGCGACCAGGAACAGCGTCAGGCGCACCACCGTGCTGCAACTGATCAGCGCGCTCTGGGTGGCACGAACCTGCTCCTTTACCTCCAGCCGTGCGCTCAGGTAAAGGGCGTACAAGAAACCGCCGCTGCCAAATAGCGCACCGAACAAACCACCTGCCGTACCCATCGGCACCGCCCACACGCCAGACAACCGGGCCGGCCGCACCTTCACCGCCAACCCGTAAAGCGCGTAGGCCGTGACGAACAAGCCCATCAGCAGCAGCAAAAGGTCGGATTTCAGTTGCAGAAGAAATACCACGCCCAGCGCGCAGCCCAGCGCCATGAACGGCAGCAGCCGCAGCAACTCGCTGCGCACCACGTCCCGGCGCGATGGCAGCAGGTTGCCAAACGCGGCAACGAAGTCCAGCAGCACCAACAGCGGAATGATGCGTGACAACGGCATGAAGTGGATCAGCACAGGGCCGGCCACCAGCGCCGTGCCGAAACCGGCGATGCCAAAAACGATGTAGGCGGCACCGACACCGAACAGGATGGGCAGCCAGTCAAGGCCGGAAAACGACAGTTGGGAAAGCATGGCGGCAGTTCCTGAAAAGACAGGCCAAGGTTAGCCAGCCATGAGCCATGCCGACTAATATGCCTTTATCGCCATAGCTATCTTGAAAAGGCATGACATGACATCGATCCGCCAGTTGCGTTACTTCGTGGAAATTGCCGAGTGTGGCAGCTTCAGCGGCGCCGCCGAACGGCTATACATCGCACAATCGGCGCTAAGCCGGCAGATCAAGGAGCTGGAGCAGCAACTGGGCACGCCACTGTTCGAACGCACAGCACGCCTGCCACGCCTGACGCTAGCCGGGCAGGCCTTTCTCGAACGGGCTCGCCGCTTGCTGGCCGACCTGGCGCAAGCAGAGCGCGTTACGCGCGACATTGGCGAGGGGTTGCAGGGCAGCCTGCGCCTGAACCATTCCAGCACCGTGCCGCTGATCGGCCCGTTGCTGGCTCGCCTGGGGGACTATCTGCGGGAAAACCCGGGGGTTTCGCTGGAGATCGCGCAGCAGTCGTCGGAGGCCCAGTTGGAGGATATTGCGGCCGGGCGGCTGGATATCGGCCTGCTGCGCTTGCCGGTGCTGCGCCAGCACGAAGGCGTGGTGCTGCATGAACTGTTCAGCGAACCGCTGTTGCTGGCGGTCGCTGCTGGGCACCCATTGGCCAACGCGCCGCACGTTCAACTGGAGCAATTGAGGGAAGAACGCTTTATTTCCATCCCGCACCGGGACCGTGGCGGGCTGAGTTACCTGTCGGCTTCGTTGTGCATGGCGGCCGGCTTCTTTCCGCGCGCGGCGCAGGTGCTGTCGCGCAAGACTACGCAATTGCAGCTGATTCAGGCGGGTTTCGGGGTGGCGTTACTGCCAGCGTGCATGCGTGAAATTGCGCCGGCTTCGGTCAGTTTCGTGGCGCTGGAAGGGGGCTGCGAGAGCACCGTAGCGCTGGCTTGCCGACGTGACGTAGGGCAGATGGTGCGCCAGTTCGTGAAGGCGATAGGGCCGGGACAGACAACCGGGGCCGATGTCCTTTATGATGCCCGCCATGATCAAAGACCCCTTCGAACGACTCGGCCTGGACCGTGAGGTCCTTACCGTCAGCCAACTCAACGGCCGCGCCCGCGTGCTGCTGGAAGACGTGTTCCGCAGCGTGTGGGTGGAAGGCGAAATTTCCAACCTCGCCCGCCCCGCGTCCGGCCACATGTACTTCACCCTCAAGGACAGCGGCGCTCAGGTGCGCTGTGCATTGTTCCGGCAGAATGCCACCCGCGTACGCCAAGCCCTGCGAGACGGCCTTGCCGTTCGTGTGCGCGGCAAGGTTTCACTGTTCGAGGGGCGTGGCGACTACCAGCTGATTCTCGACACCGTCGAGCCGGCCGGCGATGGCGCACTTCGCCTGGCATTCGAAGCCCTCAAGGAAAAGCTCGGTGCCGAGGGGCTGTTCAGCGCCGAACGCAAGAAGCCGCTACCGGCCCACCCACAGCGCATCGGCATCATCACGTCACCCACCGGTGCAGTGATCCGCGACATCATCAGTGTGTTCGGCCGCCGTGCCCCCCAGGTAGAGCTGAACCTGATCCCGACAGCGGTACAGGGGCGCGAGGCCATCGCGCAGATCGTGCGTGCCATCCGCCTCGCCGACAGCCTCGGTTTCGATGCGCTGATCCTGGCCCGCGGAGGCGGCTCGCTGGAAGACCTGTGGTGTTTCAACGAAGAAGCCGTGGCGCGGGCGGTTGCCGCCAGCGTCACGCCGATTGTCAGCGCCGTGGGCCATGAAACCGATGTGTCGATCAGCGACTTTGTCGCTGACGTGCGCGCGCCCACACCGTCTGCTGCCGCCGAACTGCTGGCCCCCGACAACAGTGGCCTGCAGCAACGCCTGGATGGCCTGCAACGGCGCCTGCTGCTGCGCATGCAGAACCGCCTGACCCACGACCGCCTGCGCCTGGATTCCCTGGCCCGGCGCCTGCGCCACCCGGGCGAGCGTTTGCGCCAGCAGGCCCAGCGCCTGGACGACCTGGACATGCGTCTGCGCCGCGCCTTCATGCTCAGCCTCAACCAGCGCCGCGAACGCCTGGCACGCCTGGAGACGCGCTTGGCCGCACAGCATCCGGGGCGTACCCTGAAACTGCTGAGTCAGCGCCTGGACAGCCTGGCCGAGCGCCTGCCACGGGCCATGCGCGACGTGCTCAAAGATCGCCGCCAGCGCTTCCAGGCTCAGTTGCAAACCTTGCAGGTGGTCAGCCCGCTGGCCACCCTCGCCCGCGGCTATAGCATTTTGCTGGATGAACAAGGCCAGGCCATCCGCAGCGCCGAACAGACCCGCAACGGCCAGCGCCTGACCGCTCGCCTGAACGAAGGCGAGCTGCTGGTGCGGGTCGAAGACAACCACCTGACCCCGGTCACCCTCTCACTACTGGACTGACACATGCCCCGCCTGCTTGCGCCCCTGCTTGCCCTTTCCCTGTTGCTGCTGGCCGGCGGCGCTCAGGCCAGCTACATCACCCGCACATTGAATAAGCCGGTGCCCGGCGGCGTGGCGGTGGTCGACCTGGGCCCCGCCGCCAGCGCGCCCAGTGCCCGCTTCGACGGCAAGCCGGTGCTGGTGGTGAAGGAGCAGGATACCTGGCTGGCCATCGTCGGCATCCCGCTGACCCAGAAGCCCGGCACTGCCACGTTGAACCAGGGCGGTCGCACGCTGCCTTTCAGCGTGGGGAGCAAGAAATACCCCGAGCAGCGCATCACCCTGAAGAACACCCGCCAGGTCAACCCGAACCCGGCCGACCTCAAGCGCATCGACCGCGAACTGGCCGAGCAGATCAAGGCCTACCGCAGTTTCAGCCCGAGCCTGCCGAGCAACCTGATCCTCGACAAGCCGGTCAACGGCCCGCTGTCGAGCAAGTTTGGCGTGCGCCGCTTCTTCAATGGCGAAGAACGCAACCCGCATGCCGGGCTGGACTTCGCGGTGCCGGCGGGCACGCCAATCAAGACCCCGGCCAATGGCAAGGTGATTCTGGTGGGGGACTACTTCTTCAATGGCCGCACAGTGTTCGTCGACCATGGGCAGGGCTTCATCAGCATGTTCTGCCACATGTCGAAGATCGATGTGCAGGAGGGGCAGCAGCTGCGTCGTGGCGAGGTGGTCGGGCGTGTGGGCTCCACCGGGCGGGCGACCGGGCCGCATATGCACTGGAACGTCAGCCTGAATGACGCGCGGGTGGATCCGGCGATATTCATTGGGGCGTTCCAGCCCTAGTATCGGCGGCGCCTGCTTCGCGGGCATGCCCGCTCCCACCGGTATTGCGCCGCTCTCGAAGGCCGCGCTGTACCTGCGGAGCGGGCAAGCCCGCGAAGAGGCCAGCACTGCCGACATCAATTCCGCCGTGTTGCGCAATCGAAAAATACCGCGCAACATTCAATAATCATTCAGAAAATTCCAGCGATAAAATCTCGCACAAGAACTTTTTTTAAGCATTCCTCTCAATTTTCCTCGAACGCTTGCCATCCCCCACCCCACTGGTTAAGTTTGAGGGCATGAAAACCTTCAGCACCCTCATCCTGCTCCGACAACATCGCAGCCTCTGCCTGGTCAGCGCCCGACTACCAGGTTGAATCGCGTCGCCTCGCCTCTTCATCTCGTTATCGCTCGGCAGGCCCGATCTCGGCCGCACACAAAAGGATTGCTTCCATGACCATGCTCAAAGACCCTTCGAAGAAGTACCGCGCTTTCCCGACCATCGACCTGCCTGACCGCACCTGGCCCTCGAAGACCATCACTGCCGCGCCGATCTGGTGCAGCTCCGACCTGCGTGATGGCAACCAGTCGCTGATCGAGCCGATGGATTCGGAGAAGAAACTGCGCTTCTGGAAGACCCTGGTGCAGGTGGGCGTGAAGGAAATCGAAGCCTCGTTCCCGTCTGCCTCGCAAACCGACTTCGACTTCGTGCGTACCCTCATTCAAGACGGCCATATTCCGGATGACACCACTATCCAGGTGCTCACCCAGGCGCGTGAAGACCTGATCGCCCGAACCTTCGAGTCGCTGCGCGGTGCCAAGAAAGCCATCGTCCACCTGTACAACGCCACCAGCCCGTCGTTCCGCCGCATCGTCTTCAACCAGGACAAGCAAGGCGTGAAGGACATCGCGGTGAACGCGGCCAAGCTGTTCGTCAAGTACGCTGCCCAGCAGCCGGAAACCCAGTGGACCTTCCAGTACTCGCCAGAAACCTTCAGCGCCACCGAAATGGAGTTCGCCAAGGAAGTCTGTGACGCAGTCATCGAAGTGTGGAACCCGACGCCTGAGCACAAGATCATCCTCAACCTGCCGGCCACCGTGGAAGTGTCCACCCCGAACATCTACGCCGACCAGATCGAGTGGTTCTGCCGCAACGTCAGCCGTCGCGACAGCGTGATCATCAGCCTGCACTGCCACAACGACCGCGGCACCGGCATTGCCGCCACCGAACTGGGCCTGATGGCGGGTGCCGACCGCGCCGAAGGCTGCCTGTTCGGCAACGGCGAGCGTACCGGTAACGTCGACCTGGTGACCTTGGCACTGAACCTCTACACCCAGGGCATCGACCCGTTGCTGGACTTCTCCGACATCGACGGCGTGCGCAAAGTGGTCGAAGAGTGCAACCAGTTGCCGGTGCACCCACGCCACCCGTATGTGGGCGATCTGGTCCACACCGCGTTCTCCGGCTCGCACCAGGACGCCATCCGCAAAGGTTTCGCCAAGCAGCAGGAAGGCGAGCTGTGGGAAGTGCCTTACTTGCCGATCGACCCCGCCGACATCGGCCGCAGCTACGAGGCGGTCATCCGCGTCAACAGCCAGTCGGGCAAAGGCGGCATCACCTACCTGCTCGAGCAGGAATACGGCATCAGCCTGCCACGCCGCATGCAGATCGAATTCAGCCAGGTCGTCCAGGGTGAAACCGACCGCCTGGGCCTGGAAATGACCGCCCAGCAGATCTACAGCCTGCTGCACAAGGAATACCTCCAGGCCAACGCGCCGTACGCGCTGGTCAGCCACCGCCTGCAGGAAGAAAACGGCCACAGCGCCGTGGAAGTGGAAGTCGCCGGCGAAGGGGAAACCACCCTGCACTGGCGCGGCAAGGGCAACGGCGCCCTGGAAGCCCTGGTAGCCGGCCTGCCGATCTCGGTGGAGATCATGGACTACAACGAGCATGCCATTGGCGCAGGCACCAATGCCAAGGCTGCTGCCTACATTGAATTGCGCGTGGCCGGTGGCCGTCCGGTGCATGGTGTGGGTATCGATGAAAACATCACCACCGCCAGCTTCAAGGCGCTGTTCAGCGCGCTGAACCGCTCGCTGAGCCAGCAGGAAGCGAAGGCGGCCTGAGCCCTGGTGTGATGAATGAAAAAGCCCGCATCGTTTGATGCGGGCTTTTTTGTTGCCTGTTCTGGCCCTACAAGAATGACAGGCAAAAAAAGGGGCGCCGACCAAGCGCCCCATAAGCCGTAAAGCACACAACAAATTCAGTTGGCGTCCAGCAACGCCATCGCCTCGGCACTGCACGCCTCGATCCGCGCCCAGTCGCCGTTCTTGATCCAGCCGCTGTCGAGCATCCAGGTCCCGCCCACGCACATCACATTGGGCAAGGCCATGTAGTTGCGCACGTTGGCCGGGTTCACGCCGCCCGTAGGGCAGAAGCGGATATCACCGAACGGCCCGCCAAAGGCCTTGATCGCTGCAACACCGCCGCTGATTTCCGCCGGGAACAGCTTGAAGCGGCGGTAGCCCAGGGCGTAGCCCATCATGATTTCGGACGGGGTGCTGATGCCCGGCAGCAGCGGGATTTCACTGTCCACGCCAGCTTCGAGAATGTCCTGGGTAATGCCCGGGGTAACAACGAATTGCGCGCCCGCCGCTTCAACGGCGGCAAACATGCTGCGATCAAGCACGGTACCGGCACCAACGCACAGCTCCGGGCGCTGTTCACGCAGCACCTGGATGGCCTTCAGGCCATGCTGCGAGCGCAGGGTCACTTCCAGGGTACGGATGCCGCCAGCGGCCAGGGCATCAGCCAGTGGCAGGATGTCTTCCTCACGGGCGATGGTGATCACCGGCAGGATGCGCGCCTTTTCGCAGATGGCATCGATCCGCGCGGCTTTATCGGCCATCGAGAGCTTGGGCTGTGGGCGTTCAAGGGTGGTCATGACTGTGGATCCTTGGCTCATGGGCACCAGTAGATGTCCAGGGGGTCGTGAAGAAAAGCGCGAATCGGCATTTCAGTGAGGTCGTTGCCAGCCAGCGCGGCGCGCAGGGTAGCGAGTTTGCCCTGGCCTTGCACGGACAGCGCAGTAAAGGCGGCACTGGCCAGCAGCGAGCGGGTCATCGACAGGCGCTGGTGCGGCACGCTCGGTGCCAGCAACGGCAGGCAGCGGCGCGGGCTGGACAGGTCCAGGCCTGCTTCCAGGTTGGGGCTGGCCGGGAACAGCGAGGCGGTATGGCCATCGTCGCCCATGCCCAACACCAACACATCGATAAGTGGCAGCCCGGCCAAGGCCTGGTCGGCCTTGAGCGCGGCGGCTTCGAGGTTCTCCGCCTGCTGGTACAGGCCAACAAAGCGGGCCTTGGCCGCTGCACCCTTGAGCAGGTGGCGGGCCAGCAGGCCAGCATTGCTGTCGGCGTGCTCCACGGGCACCCAGCGCTCATCGGCCAGGCTGACGGTGACCTTGGACCAGTCCAGGTTTTCGCTGGCCAGCTTCTCCAGGAACGGCACCGGGCTGCGGCCGCCGGACAGCACCAGGCAGGCCTGGCCCTTGGCAGCAATCGCCGCACGCAGGCGCTCGGCCACGTCGTGGGCTTGAGTGGCGGCCAGCGCCTTGGCATCTGCCAGCGCGTGTACCTTCACAGCCGCTGGCAGTTTCAGTTCAGATATCCCCATACCACGCCCTCCCATCGCGTGTGATCAGTGCAATCGAGCTCATCGGCCCCCAGGAGCCCGCCGCGTAAGGCTTGGGCGCATCGCCTGCATTACGCCAGCCGGCGATCAACTGGTCGCACCATTTCCAGGCATATTCGATTTCGTCCTTGCGCACGAACAGGTTCTGGTTGCCACGCATCACTTCGAGCAGCAAGCGCTCGTAGGCATCCGGAATCCGCGTGCTGCGCCAGGTGTCGGAAAAATTCAGCTGCAACGGGCCGCTGCGCAGTTGCATGCCCTTGTCCAGGCCCTGCTCCTTGGTCATTACCCTTAAAGAAATGCCTTCGTCCGGTTGCAGGCGGATGATCAGCTTGTTACCGATCTGCAAACGCTGTTCCGGGGCGAAGATGTAGTGCGGCGTTTCCTTGAAGTGGATAACGATCTGCGACAGTTTCTGCGGCATGCGCTTGCCGGTACGCAGGTAAAACGGCACGCCCGACCAACGCCAGTTGCGAATGTCGGCACGCAGTGCGACGAACGTTTCGGTGTCGCTCTGGGCATTGGCGTTGTCTTCTTCCAGGTAGCCGGGCACCGGTTTACCTTCGCTGTAGCCGGCAATGTACTGGCCACGCACCACACGGGTGCTTAGCCCGTCGCCGGTGATCGGTGCCAGGGCCTTGAGCACTTTTACCTTCTCGTCGCGAATGGCATCGGCCGACAGTTCGCTGGGCGGGTCCATGGCGATCAGGCACAGCAGCTGCAGCAGGTGGTTCTGGATCATGTCACGCAGTTGGCCAGCCTT
>NZ_BCBJ01000011.1:0-9051 GCF_001320605.1 Pseudomonas sp. NBRC 111133
CAGCGGCCTTCGATACCGACCTTTTCGGCGACGGTGATCTCCACATGGGAGATGGAATTCTGGTTCCACTGGGTTTCGAACAGGCTGTTGGCGAAACGCAGGGCAATGAGGTTTTGCACCGTCTCTTTGCCCAGGTAGTGATCGATACGGTAAACCCGGCTTTCGGGGAAGAACCGTGCTACGGCATCGTTGACCCGACGCGACGACTCCAGGTCGTGGCCAATAGGCTTTTCCAGCACCACACGGGTGCGCGGGGCCAGCCCGGCCTTGTCGAGGTTTTCACAGATTGCCCCATACACCGCTGCCGCCGTGGCGAAGTAAGCGATCAGCGGCAGTTCGCCTGGCAATTGCTCGGCCAGGGCCTGATAGCCCTCGGGCTGAAGAAAATCCAGATGCTGGTATTTCAGCCTGGCGAGAAAGCGTCCCAGCGCTGCTGGCTCGATATCCGCCTCGGGCACATGCCGGCGCAGGTGCGCCTCGATGCTGTTCAGGTGCTCCTGCGCGCTGCCGGCTTCGCGGGCCAGCGCCAACAGGCGGGTGTCCGGGTGCAACAGGTTGGCCCGGTCAAGCTGGTAAAGCGCAGGAAACAGCTTGCGCAATGCCAGGTCGCCGAGGGCGCCAAACAGGGCAAAGGTGCAAGGTTCGACACTGATCGCAGCCATGATGTTGGTTCTTTCCTAAAGTTGGTCTAGGAATACCGCTTTCACATGCGGTTTTCAAGGGATAATGTAGTAAAAACCACAACATTACACACAAGTGTTACAGACAAGTGGTACGCCAACCGCGCCGACAGTACGATAGACGACCGTGCAAAAAGCCTGCTGCTTCCACAGCCGGCTGTCTTCCCGACCCAAGGACACACCCATGGACCGCGTGCGAAACCTCCTGGAGCAGATCCAGGGACGCCTCGACGAGCTGAACAAGGCCGAACGCAAAGTCGCCGAAGTCATCCTGCTCAACCCGCAACAAGCGACCCGTTTCAGCATTGCTGCGCTGGCCCAGGCGGCCAAGGTCAGCGAACCGACCGTCAACCGCTTTTGCCGCTCGTTCGGCGTCAGCGGCTACCCCGAACTGAAGCTGCAGCTGGCACAGAGCCTGGCCAGCGGCGCCGCCTACGTCAGCCGCGCAGTAGAGGCCGACGATGACCCGGCCGCCTACACCCAGAAGATCTTCGCCAGTGCCATCGCCTCGCTCGACAGCGCCTGCCAGCAACTGGACCCGCAACAGGTCAGCCGCGCCGTGGACATGATGATCCAGGCCCGGCAGATCCACTTCTTCGGCCTGGGCGCCTCGGCGCCGGTAGCCCTGGACGCGCAGCACAAGTTCTTCCGCTTCAACCTGGCCGTGTCGGCCCATGCTGACGTGCTGATGCAGCGCATGCTGGCCTCGGTGGCGCACACCGGCGACCTGTTCGTGATCATTTCCTACACCGGGCGCACCCGCGAACTGGTCGAAGTGGCACGCCTGGCCCGTGAAAACGGCGCCTCGGTACTGGGCCTGACCGCCGCCGGCTCGCCACTGGCCAACGCCTGCAGCCTGAGCCTGCACATTCCGCTGCCGGAAGACACCGACATCTACATGCCGATGACTTCGCGGATCATCCAGCTGACGGTGCTCGATGTGCTGGCCACCGGCATGACCTTGCGCCGCGGCGTGGACTTCCAGCCACACTTGCGCAAGATCAAGGAAAGCCTGAACGCCAGCCGCTACCCGATCGAGGACGACGAACTCAACTGAGCCGGTGCGCCTGCAAGCGCAGGTGGGCACGCTGCCCCGGCGCCAGGCTCAGGCCCTCGCCACTGCCGCTGGCGGCCTCGACACAGACGAAGCGTTGGCATTCACGCCCGGTCACGCCCATCAACGGGCGGTTGCCCGGGTGCCAGACCACGGTGTCGTCGCTGTCCCCCGTATCGATGCACAGCTCACGCTGCCAGGCCGGGTCCTGCAGTTGCACACGCGGTGTGCCGGGGTAGACCTTCTGGCAGCCCCCTTTGAGCTTCAGCGCGCCATCTTCTCGGCAGGCCTGGCGGTTCAAGCGGTCGTAACCTTCGATGTCCTCAAGCCCGGACAGCGCTATCTCGGACACGTCACTGATGCGCCAGTAGGCTAGCAGCGCATGGCTCAACTGGCAGGGTTCGCTGTCCTGATGTTCGGTGCTCAGGCTCAGTTCCATGCGGCTACCCAGCCGGGCATGCAGGTCTACCTGCCAGTCACACAGGTCCAGCCGCCATTTCAGGGTCACGCCCTCCTCGTCCTCGCGGCTGTCCACCAGCTTCCAGTCCAGCAACCGTGCCCAGCCATGGGCTGGCCACAAATCCTCACTGGGGTGGCGGCCATACCACGGCCAGCACACCGGCACGCCACCACGGATCGCCCCCACCTGCGGCCACTGCTCGGCGCACCACAGCCAGGGGCGCTCACCCGCTGGCTGAAAGTGCAGCAGTTGCGCGCCCTGGCGACTGAATACCGCCTGGCAACGGGGGTGATCGATGATCAGCACATCGCGCTGCTGGTAACGCTCCCACTCGAATATCGGCCTGGGCCGCTGCGAGGAAAAGAAGCGATGGAGCGGATGTTCGGGCATGGTTCAGAGCTCTTGTTGTTTGAGATAGCGCTGTCTCGGCCTATCCCTGACACCCACTGCAGGCCAGTGGGTGCCGGAAACCGAAAAGGGATTGGCGTAAATTTACAACAATTGCCCTCAGAATGACGACTGAATCTTCAATCCTGCGACCAGCGCGTTGTCCACCTCGTCCACCCCGCCAGGGCTCTTGATGTACTGCAGGTTGGGCCGCACGGTCAGCCAGTTGGTGACGTGAAAGCCGTAATAGAGCTCGGCGTTGTACTCGGTGCGCTGCAGCGGCACGAAGCCTGGGTTGTCGTAATCGCTGATACCGCTCTGGGCATTGAGCAGTTCGGCACGCTTCTTCACGTCGTCATTCACATGAATACGCGCCACGCCGAAGCCGATGTCGTCCTTGGGCCGGGCATCGAAGGCGCCTTTGTAGACCAGCCCCACCTGCTGGTAGTTGTCGACCACGTTGGTGGCCTTGTCGTGCACGGTGAAGTTGGCGAACAGGCTAAGGCCACGGTTGACGTCACCCGCATGGGCAGTGACCTGCTGCTGCGCCACCACCCACCAGCCATGCTTGCTGGAGTGGGACTTGAAGGCCTCGCCGGTCAGCGCCTGGGGGTTGCCGTTGATGTCGTCGTAGACATCGTCGGCCTTGGCCGTGCTGTAGTAGTAGCCCAGGCGGTACTCGCCCGGCAGGCCATTGACCTTGGGAGACCATACCGCCTCGACCGGCAGGATCGCGCCCTTGGTACCGCTGCCGCTTAGCTTGAAGCCGTTGCCGGTTTCCAGGTTGGAGGGGTTCTGCTCGAAGGCACCGACCTGGACGAAAAATTCCGGGGTGATGTTGTATTTAACCCGCAGCGCCCACTGGCTGACCGGCCAGTTGTACCAGATACCGCCCACCCAGTTACCCACCTGCGAGCCGCAGAAGGCCAGGTTCTGGAAGTCGCACGGGAAGCTGTTGAAGTCCTCGCCCGGGCCGAACCGGCCGAGCTTCACATCCAGCGCACCGTCGAAGTATTTCTGCTTGAACCACATCTGGGTCAGGCGCCAGGTCTGGCCGCGGCCCCACACCTCCTGCACCGAACTGAACTGCCCGGCGCGTGGGTCGCTGATACGGTCGTTGGACAGGTTGCGGCCACTGCGCTCGGTAATCGCCAGCTTGAACTCGGCATCGTGCCAGCCAAGGATCTTTTGCAAGTCCAGGTGTGCACCAAGGGCAAACTGATCGCTGTAGCGCGCTGTCTTGTCGTCGTTGTAGCCGCCGTTAAGGTTGCCGGCCACCTCGCCGACGTAGTCGAGGGTGAAGTCGTAGCCCTTCTCCAGCAGCTCAGTGCGGGTGCCGCCCCAATCGCCGGTCATCCATTTCGATTCGCTGGAAAAGGCCTCGGCAGCCTGCGCGCCGCTGCTGCCGACAACGGCGAGCAATGCCAGCGAGCCCAATGTCCTGATGCGTTTGCGCTGTTCCATCCCTTTGCGTCCTCTTTTTTCTTATTGATGGTGTAGACGAGTCAACGGCCTTTGAAGTGAGCCACGTTGTCCTTTGCAGCTGCTGCAGTGCTGGCCAGGTGCAGGCGTTCGCCGCTTTGGGCGTCGAACAGCAGCACCCGGGCCGGGTCGAATTGCAGGCTGAGGGTGTCCCCCACCCGGCACGCCACATCGGGCGCCAGGCGGCAGCACACCTTGGTCTGGTTGAGGGTGACGAATACGAGCAGGTCTGGCCCGGTGGGCTCGGTTACCTGCACCTCGGCACGAATGCCCGGCAGGCCGTTGCCCTCGACGGTGCCCAAGGCAATTTGCTCGGGGCGGATGCCGAGGATGATCTCGCGGCCCTCCAGTTCGTCACCGGCTACGCCCAAGGGCAGCTCGCAGCGTGCCTGGCCGCTGTCGAGCACGGCCAACAAGCGCCCCTCCTGCTGCGTGAGGCGCACCGGAATGAAGTTCATCGGCGGCGAACCAATGAAGCTGGCGACAAACTGGTTGGCCGGGTCGTTGTAGATCTGCTGGGGGGTGCCGAACTGCTGGATGATGCCGTCCTTCATCACCGCCACCTTGTCGCCCAGGGTCATGGCCTCGATCTGGTCATGGGTGACGTACACGGTGGTGGTTTTCAGGCGCTGATGCATCAGCTTCATTTCGGTGCGCATCTCGACGCGCAGCTTGGCATCGAGATTGGACAGCGGTTCGTCGAACAGGTAAATCTTCGGCCGCCGCGCCAGCGCCCGCCCCATGGCTACGCGCTGCTGCTGGCCACCGGACAGCTGCGCCGGCTTGCGCGCCAGCAGGTGCTCGATCTGCAGCAGCTTGGCCACCCGCGCAACCTCTTCGTCGATGGCGGCCTGGGGCAGCTTGCGGATCTTCAGGCCAAACTCGATGTTCTCGCGCACGCTCATGGTCGGGTACAGCGCGTAGGACTGGAACACCATGGCGATGTCGCGGTCCTTGGGGCTCATGCCGCTGACATCCTGGTCATCGATAAGGATCGCGCCACCGGTAATCTGCTCAAGGCCTGCGATGCAGTTCATCAAGGTCGATTTGCCGCAGCCGGAGGGGCCGACCAGGATCAGGAATTCGCCATCCTTGATCGACAGCTGGATGTCCTTGAGGGTATCCGGCAGGCCGCTGCCGTAGGTCTTGTTCACATTGCGAAGTTCGAGCGTTGCCATGACTTACCCCTTGACCGCGCCGGCGGTGAGCCCGCGGACGAAATATTTGCCTGCCACCACGTACACCAGCAGGGTTGGCAGGCCGGCGATCATCGCCGCCGCCATGTCGACGTTGTACTCCTTGGCCCCGGTACTGGTATTGACCAGGTTGTTCAGGGCCACGGTGATCGGTTGCGAGTCGCCACTGGAGAACACCACACCGAACAAAAAGTCATTCCAGATCTGGGTGAACTGCCAGATCAGGCAGACCATGATGATGGGCGTGGACATCGGCAGGATGATGCGGCGGAAAATGGTGAAGAAGCCGGCACCGTCCAGGCGTGCAGCCTTGACCAGCGCATCGGGGATGCTCACATAGAAGTTGCGGAAGAACAGCGTGGTGAAGGCCAGGCCATAGACCACGTGCACCAGCACCAGGCCGCCAGTCGTACTGGCCAGGCCGAGCTTGCCAAGGGTGAACGAGGCCGGCAGCAGCACGGTCTGGAACGGCAGGAAGCAGCCGAACAGCAGCAGGCCGAAGAACAACTGCGAGCCGCGAAAGCGCCACATCGACAGCACATAGCCGTTCAGCGCGCCGATGGCGGTGGAGATAAGCACGGCCGGCACGGTGATCATGATCGAATTCCAGAAGTAACCGCTGACCGTGCCCCAGGCCTTGACCCAGCCAATGCCGGTGATCACCTGCGGCCAACTCAGCAGGTTGCCGGTGCTGATGTCTTCCGGGGACTTGAAGCTGGTCAGCAGCATCACCACCAGCGGCACCAGGTACAGCGCCACGGCCAGCAGCAGCACCGCGTGGATGGCGATACGGCTCATGCTGAGCACGGGCTTTTCGACAGGGCTATGCATGGCGTTTGCTCCGCAGCTCCGAGTACAGGTAAGGCACGAGGATCGCCAGGATCGCCCCGAGCATGAGAATGGCACTGGCCGAGCCCATGCCCATCTGGCCGCGGCTGAAGGTGAAGGCGTACATGAACATCGCAGGCAGGTCGGATGAGTAACCCGGGCCGCCAGCGGTCATCGCCGCCACCAGGTCGAAGCTTTTGATGGCGATGTGCGAAAGGATCATCAGCGCACTGAAAAACACCGGGCGCAGGCTGGGCAGTACCACGGTCCAGTAGATGCGCGGCATGCTGGCGCCATCCATTTGCGCAGCGCGGATGATCGAAGGGTCGACACCGCGCAGGCCGGCCAGGAACATCGCCATGATGAAGCCCGAGGCCTGCCACACGGCCGCGATCACCAGGCAGTACACGACCCGGTCGGGGTCGATCAGCCAGTCCAGACGAAAGCCCTCCCAGCCCCAGTCACGCAGCAGCTTGTCCAGGCCCATGCCGGGGTTGAGCAGCCACTTCCAGGCGGTGCCGGTGACGATCATCGACAGTGCCATGGGGTACAGGTAAATGGTGCGGATGAAGCCTTCGCGGCGAATGCGCTGGTCCAGCAACACTGCCAGCAACACACCGATGGCCAGGCTGATGGCGATGAACAGGCCACCGAACAGCAGCAGGTTCTTGCTGGCCACCCACCAGCGGTCGTTGTCGAACAGCCGGGCGTATTGCGCCAGGCCGGCCCATTTGTAGGTGGGCAGGAAGGTCGAGGTGGTGAAGGACAGCACGAAGGTCCAGAGGATGTAGCCGTAGAAGCCCACCAGGACGATGAACATGCTGGGTGCCAGCACCAGTTTGGGCAGCCAGCGCTGAAGCGCGTCCAGGGGTGAGGCCCGCAGTTGGGCGGTGGTTGTGGTCATAGGTCGGATTCCGAGGTAATGGCGGTGCGATGCACCGCTTCGCGGGCAAGCCCGCTCCCACATGGGCCCTGCTCGCCGCAGGTCTTAGGCAGGGCGCCAGACCTGTGGGAGCGGGCTCGCCCGCGAATAGCGGTTACTGGGCAGCCTTGATCGCCGCCGCCAGTTTCTTCGCCGCATCGGCCGGGTCGGCCTTGGGGTCGTTGATGTAGTTGGTCACCACATCGAAGAACGCGCCCTGCACGGCCAGCGTGGTGGCCATGTTGTGCGCCATGCTTGGCTGCAGGCCGCCGGTTTTGGCATCCGCCAGGAAGTCCTTGGCAGACGCCTGCGCGCAGGTATCAAAGCCATACTTGGCCATGTCGGCCAGCATGTCGTTACGCACCGGGATCGACCCTTTGTTGGTGCTGAAGACCTTCTGGAAGTCCTCACCCAGCACCTTGCGGGCAATGTCCTGCTGGCCGGCAGCCGTGCCGGGGTTGTTCTGCTTGAACACCACCAGCGAATCGATGTTGTAGAGGAAGGCCTTTTCGGTGCCGGGGAACGGCACGCACTGGTAATCCTTGCCGGCGATTTTCTTCGCCAGGGTCCACTCGCTCTTGGCCCAGTCACCCATGATCTGCATGCCGGCCTTGCCGTTGATGACCTTGGCCGCTTCCAGGTTCCAGTCCTGGCCTTTGCCGTCCGGGTCCATGTAGGTGGCGACCTTTTTCAGCTCGGTCAACGCCTTGACCATGTCCGGGCCGGTCAGCGCGGCGCTGTCGAGATCGACCATGGCCTTCTTGTAGCCATCAACGCCCATTACCGACAGCACCACGCTTTCGAACACGGTGCTGTCCTGCCACGGCTGGCCGCCATGCGCGAGCGGGATGAAGCCGGCAGCCTTGAGTTTGTCGGCAGTGGCGTAGAATTCGTCAAGGGTGGTGGGCGCCTTGTCGATACCGGCTTTCTTGAAGACTTCCGGGTTGATCCACAGCCAGTTGGTACGGTGGATGTTTACCGGTACGGCGACGTAGTTACCGTCGTACTTCACGGTGTCGGCGACTTTCTTGTCGAGCAGTGTGTCCCACTGTTCGGCCTTGGCCACCTCCTTGAGCACATCGCCATCGAGCAAGCCGGTGGCCGCCCAGTCCTGAATGTCAGGCCCTTTGATCTGCGCGACACCCGGTGGGTTGCCGGCTACAGCGCGGCTCTTGAGCACGGTCATGGCCGTGGCACCGCCACCACCCGCGACGGCACCATCTTTCCACGTAAAGCCGTCTTTTTCGACCTGGGCCTTGAGCACATCGGCAGCAGCTTTTTCACCCCCCGAAGTCCACCAATGCACGACTTCGACAGTGCCTTTGGGTTCGGCAGCGTGGGCACTGAGCGGGAGTAGGGAAGCCAGGGAGATTGCGGCAGCGAGCCGGAGCGTGGAATTCATCGAAGCACCTTTCTTGTTGTTATACCGTGCAAGTCGAGCGCTTGCGTTGCTTGAAGTCTAAACAGACTGCCCACCTCGCCAGGTAACGAAGCGATGCGTGAATGTCATCGTTTGGTTACATTGCCGGCGCACGCCATACACAGACTCACTCCACGCCACGCGGCAGATACAAGGTCACCCGCAAACCACCCTCCCTCAGGTTCAGCAGGCTCACCTCACCCCCATGGCTGTGGGCGATGTTGCGGGCAATCCCCAGCCCCAGCCCATAACCCTGCTGCTGCGCGGCCAGACGGAAATGCGGCTCGAACACCTGCTCCAGCTGCTGCTGCGGCACGCCCGGCCCTTGATCGTCCACCTGCAGCACAAACCCCTCGGCACTGTCGATGATGCGCAACCGTGCCCGCTCGCCATACTTGATGGCGTTGTCGATCAGGTTGCCGATGCAGCGGCGCAGCGCCAGCGGCTTGCCGGGGTATGGCGCCAGCGCGCGGCCTTCAACCGTGATACGGCCATCGCGCAGGTAGGGCTCGGCCAGGATTTCCAGCACCTGGTTGAGGTCCACCGGCTCGATATTTTCGTGGATGTCGGTGTCTTTCACACACTGCAAGGCGCCTTTGACCAGCAGTTCAAGCTCATCCAG
>NZ_BCBJ01000012.1:0-10344 GCF_001320605.1 Pseudomonas sp. NBRC 111133
GGCTGAACTTGGCCTGCAAGTGTTCGTCCTCCAGCAGTTCGACGCGCAGGCGCAGGCGTGTAATCGGGGTGCGCAGGTCATGTGAAATGGCGCTGAACAGCTGGCTGCGCTCCGTCAGGTAGCGGCTGATGCGCTCGCGCATGCTGTTGAACGCCCGGCCCACCTCGACCACCTCGCTGCCACCGCCTTCGGCCACAGGCGCCACATCGGCGCCCAGCGACATCTCCCGCGCGGCCCGCGCCAGGCGCTTGAGCGGCCAGCTTTGCCAGTGCACCAGCAAGCCGATGAACAACAACAGCAAGGCCGTGGTGAGCACGATGAAACCGATCTGCTGGCGAGGCAGGCGTTCGGCCTCAAGGCTGGTGTAGGGTTCGGGCAACAGCGAGGCGATGTACAGCCACTCGCCCTCGCCCAGGCGGATCTGCGTTACCAGCACCGGCGGGTTGAGCGGTTCCAGGGTTAACGAGTAATGCGCCCAGGAACGTGGCAGCTCGTCGAGCTTCAGGCCGCTGTTGAAGATGCGCAGGTCATCGGGCCCGACGAATTCCACGGAAATGTCCATCTGCGAACCCAGGCGCTCATGCAGCACCTGCTGGAACACATCGATCACCGCCTGCTTGCGCGGGGTAACGGGCAGCACCGGCATATCCAGGGGTTTGGCATTGAGTGACACGAAAAAGCGCGTCCCCCCCATGCTGCGCAACTGGTCGAGCACCAAGGGCCGGTAGGCCACCGGCAGCGAACGGAAGTAACTGACACTGGCGCTCATCGAGTGGGCCAGGCTGCTGGCGCTGGCACGCAGGCCCTGCAACTGGCTGGCACGCAGCTGGGCCACCCAGATGATGCTCGACAGGCCCTGGGCCAACAGCACCACCAACAGGGTCAGCAGCAGCATACGCCCCAGCAGCGAACGCGGCAGCAAGCGCCAGTGCCGCTCAGGGCGCAGTGCAGACATGCGTCGCCAGCAGGTAGCCACTGCCGCGCACCGTGCGGATCAGCCGGGGTGGTTTTTCGGTATCGCGCAGGCGCTGACGCAAGCGGCTGACCGCCATGTCGACAATGCGGTCCAGCGGCATGGGCTCGCGGCCACGGGTGGCATTGCCGATGGTGTCGCGGTCGAGAATCTGCTGCGGGTGGTCGAGGAACAGCTTGAGCAGGGCAAAGTCGGCGCCCGACAGAACCACCTCTTCGCCGTCGCGATGGAACAGCCGGTGGCTGACCGTGTCCAGGCGCCAGTCATCGAAGGCCAGCACGGCATTGCCGGGTGCCGCCGTGCCGAATTCGGCACGGCGCAGCAGGGCCTTGATTCGCGCTTGCAGTTCGCGAGGGCTGAAGGGTTTGCCCAGGTAGTCGTCAGCGCCTAGCTCCAGGCCAATGACCCGATCGGTTTCATCGGAGCTGGCCGTGAGCATGATGATCGGCACCCGCGCCTGACGCGGGTGCTGGCGTACCCAGCGGCACAGGCTGAAGCCGTCTTCGTCAGGGAGCATGACGTCGAGGATGACCAGATCGCAGGGCGTGGTTTCCAACGCATGGCGAAAGCCCTTGCCGTCGGCTTCGGCATGCACCTGGAAGCCGGAACGGCTCAGGTAGGTTTGCAGCAGTTCACGGATTTCCTGGTCGTCGTCGACCATCAGGATCGATTTGCCGGCAGTGCTCAAGGTGGTCCTTCCTCTTGTTGGTTACAGGTCTTTGTTGCCTGTTTTTACAGGGGCCGCTTTGCGGCCCCTGTCAGTGATCCAGCGCTTGCTGCAAGGCCACCCCGGCCCCCAGCAACCCGGAAAACTCCGCCGTCACCAGCCACACCGGCACGCCAGCGAAGTAGCCGCTCATACAGCCTTTGTCGGCAAAACTCGCCGCAAACCCACTGCGCAAAAACAACTCGGCAAAGCGCGGGATCACACCGCCAACAATATAAACCCCACCCCGCGCGCCCAGCGTCAGCACATTGTTACCGGCCACACGCCCAAGGAACCGGCAAAATTGCTCGACCACCGCCAGCGCCTGCGGTTCACCGCCCAGCGCGGCATCGGTGACCTGCGCGGGGGTTGTGTGCCTGGGTGTGTCGCCGTCCAGCGCGCAGATTGCCTGATACAGGCGCACCAGGCCGCCACCACTGAGTACGGTTTCAGCGCTGACATGGCCGATCTGCCCATGGATTTGCTGATGGATCGCCGCTTCACGGGCATTGCCAACCGGCAGATCGACATGCCCACCCTCCCCCGGCAAGGCCTGCCAGTGCTGTTCGCCAAGGCGCAGCAGCGACCCCACGCCCAAGCCTGTGCCCGGCCCGATCACCAGCGCCGGCCGCGACGGGTCAGCCTGGCCTGGGCACACTTCGCGGAACTCGCCCTCACGCAGACGGGTCATGCCCAGCGCCATGGCCGTGAAATCGTTGATCAGCAACAGACGCTCGACCTGCAAGGTCTTGCAGAAGGCCGCGCGGCTCAGGCGCCAGTGGTTGTTGGTGAAGCGAAATTCGTCGCCATCGACCGGCCCGGCCACTGCCAGGCATACCGCCGCCAGGCCGCCACGGGTAATGCCCTGGCTCTGCAGATAGGCCTCGATGGCCTGCTCCGGGCTGGTGTAATCCGCCGTGGCGAAGACTTTGACTTCATGCAGCTGGTTGTCACGCCACAACGCAAAACGGGCATTGGTGCCGCCGATGTCGCCAACCAGCAGGTCCTTCATTTGAGGTTCTCCAGGGCCGAAGTAAAGGCACTGGCGCCCTGCTCTGCCGGGCTGAACGCCATGCGCATGAAGCCGAACAGCTCGCGCCCGCAACCCAGGTCGTTGCCCTCAGGCGCTGGCGGCAGGTCGCGGCTGGCCAGTTCTTCGGCCGACACCATCACCCGCAACGTGCCTTCGACACCGTCGACCCGCACGATATCACCATCACGCACCCGCGCCAGCGGGCCGCCATCATAGGCTTCGGGGCATACGTGGATCGCCGCCGGGATCTTGCCCGAGGCACCGGACATGCGCCCGTCGGTGACCAGCGCCACCTTGAAGCCACGGTCCTGCAACACCCCGAGGAACGGCGTGAGCTTGTGCAGTTCGGGCATGCCGTTGCAACGCGGGCCCTGGAAACGTACCACCGCGACAAAGTCACGCTCCAGCTCGCCGGCCTTGAACGCGTCGGCCAGCGACTGCTGATCGTGGAACACTCGCGCCGGGGCCTCGACCACCTGATGCTCGGCGGCGACGGCAGACACTTTCATCACGCCACGGCCCAGGTTGCCCTCCATCACCCGCAGGCCACCTTCAGCCGAGAACGGCCGCGCGACCGGGCGCAGGATGCTTTCGTCCAGGCTCTGCAGCGGCCCTTCGCGCCACACCAGCTTGCCGTTGTCGAGGAACGGCTCCTGGGTGTAGCGGCGCAGGCCATGGCCGGCCACGGTGTTGACGTCTTCGTGCAGCAGCCCGGCATCGAGCAGCTCGCGAATCAGGAAAGCCATGCCACCGGCAGCCTGGAAGTGGTTGATGTCGGCCTTGCCATTGGGGTAGACGTGCGACAGGGTCGGCACCACTTCGGAGAGGTCGGCCATGTCCTGCCAGGTCAGCTGGATGCCTGCCGCCTGGGCAATCGCCGGAATGTGCAAGGTGTGGTTGGTCGAGCCGCCCGTGGCGTGCAGGGCGACGATGGAATTGACCAGCGCCTTCTCATCGACGATTTCGCCCAGCGGCATGAAGCTGCCGCTGGCCTTGGTCATGCGCGTGACCTGCTGCGCGGCCTCGGCGGTAAGGGCGTCGCGCAGCGGCGTGTACGGGTTGACGAACGAAGCACCCGGCAGGTGCAGGCCCATCACTTCCATCACCAGCTGGTTGGTGTTGGCGGTGCCGTAGAAGGTGCAGGTGCCAGGGCTGTGGTAGGAGTTCATCTCCGACTCCAGCAGCTCTTCGCGGCTGGCCTTGCCTTCGGCATAGCGCTGACGCACGTCGGCCTTCTGCTTGTTGGAGATGCCGGACACCATCGGCCCGCCAGGGACGAAGATGGTCGGCAGGTGGCCGAAGCGCAGCGCCCCCATCATCAGGCCGGGGACGATCTTGTCGCAGATGCCCAGCATGAGCGCGGCGTCGAACATGTTGTGCGACAGCGCTACCGCAGTGGACATGGCGATGACTTCGCGGCTGGCGATGGCCAGCTCCATGCCTGGCTCGCCCTGGGTAACGCCGTCGCACATGGCCGGCACGCCACCGGCAAACTGGCCGACCGAGCCGACTTCGCGCAGCGCCTTTTTGATCTGCTCGGGGAAGTGCAGGTACGGCTGGTGGGCAGACAACATGTCGTTGTAGGCCGAGACGATGGCCACGTTGGCCGCGTTCATCAGGCGCAGGGTCTGTTTGTCCTCACTGCCGCAACCGGCCACGCCGTGGGCGAAGTTGGCGCACTGCAGGCTGGCACGCATGGGGCCTTCACTGGCCGCACCGCGAATCAGCTGCAGGTAGCGTTCGCGGGTGGCACGACTGCGTTCGACCAGCCGTTGGGTGACCTCAAGGATGCGCGGATGCATGTACTGGACTCCAGGCTAATTGTAAGGGCGGTTTACCAGGCATTTCCCCTCCAAACGATTGCGGCCTAGGCTCAAAGTAAGGAGCCCGCTGCATCGGTGGAGGCACATCGCCCGACCACTCGTTGTATGTTTAAACAAAATACTGCCACTAAAAAGGCTTGTTTTCTATCGGCCAGTGAATAATCTTGTAATTCCAACAACAAAACCGTTTCAGTGAAGCTCCTTTTTGCCACAGGTTTCACTCGGACTGCCAGAGGTACTGCCATGACCCTACGCATCGCCATCAATGGATTCGGCCGCATCGGGCGCAACGTCCTGCGCGCACTGTATACCCAAGGCTACCGCCAGGACCTGCAGGTCGTCGCCATCAACGACCTGGGCGACAGCGCCATGAATGCCCACCTGCTCAAGTACGACAGCGTACACGGCACCTTCGACGCCACGGTCGAGGCCGACCACGAAAGCCTGACGGTCAATGGTGACCGTATCGCGGTCAGTGCCATCCGCAACCCGGCCGAACTGCCTTGGAAGGCCGAGGCGATCGACGTGGTGTTCGAATGCACCGGGCTGTTCACCGACCGTGCCAAGGCCGCTGCACACCTGGCCGCAGGGGCTGGCAAGGTGATTGTTTCGGCGCCGGCCAAGGGTGCCGATGCCACCGTGGTGTACGGGGTCAACCATGACATCCTGCGTGCTTCGCACCAGGTCATTTCCAACGCCTCCTGCACCACCAACTGCCTGGCGCCGATTGCCCAGGTGCTGCACCGCGAGTTCGGCATCGAGCAAGGCCTGATGACCACGATTCACGCCTACACCAACGACCAGGTGCTGACCGACGTCTACCACAGCGACCCGTACCGCGCGCGCTCGGCCACCCAGTCGATGATCCCGAGCAAGACCGGCGCTGCCGAGGCCGTGGGCCTGGTGCTGCCGGAGCTGGCCGGCAAGCTGACGGGCATGGCGGTGCGGGTGCCGGTGATCAACGTGTCGCTGGTGGACCTCACCGTCAACCTCAAGCGCGAGGCCACGGCCGAGCAGGTCAACCAGCTGTTCCTTGAAGCCAGCAAGCATTCCCGGGTACTGGGCTACAACGCCTTGCCGTTGGTTTCCTGCGATTTCAACCACAACCCGCTGTCGTCCATTTTCGATGCCAACCATACCCGTGCCAATGGGCGCATGCTCAAGGTGCTGGCGTGGTATGACAATGAGTGGGGGTTCAGCAACCGGATGCTGGATAACTGCCTGGCTCTAAGCCGGGCAGGCTGACGCGACCATTGTGGGAGCGGGCTTGCCCGCGAAGCAGGCCACGCGGTGGATGGCACGGGCTTCGCCCGTGTTCGCGGGCATGCCCGCTCCCACAGTGATCGCGCAACCCTTCAGATTTTGAGCAAGGCAATTGCTCCAAAAATGAGGCTGGGCCAGGTCGCAGACTCACAATCTTTACCTTTTCCTAACACTTCCACACTTGACCTTCGGCATAGATGATAAGCATTATCATTAACCTTTCGTCGACCAGGTTCCCCCGTGAGTCAGTACCGGTTCAACTCCGTCTTCCTCGTCCAGCGCCTTACCCTGCTGCGCACCCTGCAACGCATGGTCGGTAACCCCAGCACGGCCGAAGACCTGCTGCAGGAAACCTACCTGCGGGTGTCCCGCGCCTTGGGCGAGCGGCCCATCGAGCATATCGAGCCGTTCGTGTTCCAGACCGCGCGCAACCTGGCACTGGACCATCTGCGCGCACGCCGGGTGCAGGCACGGATGCTGGTCGACGACGTGCCCGACGAGGTCCTGCACAGTGTGGCTGCCCCCGCCACCAGCAGCGAGGACGCCGCCCATGCCGAGCAACTGCTCAAGCAACTCAGCATCAGCCTCAACCAACTGAGCGAGCGCCAGCAGCGCATCTTCATCCTCAGCCGGCTGCATGGCGCCACCTACCTGGAAATCGCCGAACAGCTGAATGTGTCGCCCAGCACGGTGCAGAAGGAGCTGAAACTCATCATGGCGATCTGCATGGGTGTCGCCGACCGCCTCAAGTAGCCGACCGCTGCCCGGCGGTTACGCAAAGCCCTTGCCACACCCCGCCTTAGCCTTGATCATTCGCGAAAAACCATTCAAGGATTTCCCGTGACCGACAGCCCCGCCCCTCGCCCGTCACCCGCCGGGCCCAGCGCCCGTGCTCGTGCCATGGACGAGGCGCTGGACTGGCTGGTGCGCCTGCAATGTGCCGACGCTGCAGATACCCAGGCTTTCGAAGCCTGGCTGAGCGCGACTCCCGAAAACGCCGAGGCCTATGTCGAGGCAGAAGCGCTGTGGAACGGTGCCCCACTGCACCACGCGGCCGCGCAGATGCACCAGCTGCAGCGCCGCTCATGGCGCGGGCGCCTGCGCAGCCACTGGAAACCCCTGGCCACTGCAGCTGTGCTGCTGGTCGGGCTGTTCACCGTCGGTAACCTGCCCATGCGCCTGCAGGCTGACCACCTGACCGTGGTAGGCGAGCGCCAGCGCCTGCAACTGGAAGACGGCGCAAAAGTGCTGCTCAACACCAATTCGGCCTTTGCCAGCGACCGCCGCGATGGCCGCCAGGTCGCCCGCCTGCTGCAAGGCGAGGCCTACTTCCAGGTACCCGAGGACGTGCTGCCGTTGGAGGTAGAAGCCGGGCCGTTGCGTGCCCAGGTGCGCGACACCGACTTTGCCGTGCGCTACCTGGACGGCGAGGCTCAAGTGCGGGTGCAACGCGGCGATGTCGACCTGCAGGGGGCCCGCGACCAGCGCATCCGCCTGAGTGCCGGCGACAGCATCAGCGTCGGCCCGCAGGGCTTTGGCCAACGCCAGCGCCCCGACATGCACAAGGACCTGGCGTGGATCGATGGCCGCCTGGTGTTCGAGAACTGCCCCTTGAGCCAGGTGCTGGCCGAAGTGCGGCGCTACTACCCCGGCTGGATCATCAACCGCAATGCGCAGCTGGAAGACGTGGCCGTCACTGGCAACTACCGCCTCGACCAGCCGCTGGAAACCCTGCGCGCGCTAGCCCACATCACCTCGGCACAGCTGCATGAGTACCCGGCGTTGGTCATTCTGAACTGACCCGAGCATTATTTTTACGCAATCGCGCTACCCCGCCCGTCTCGTTATAGCCAATGCAACTGATTCTTGTTTGAAAACGAGATCAGCCATCACCTATAACAGTCCGCGCGTCTGGGAGCGCTTCCGATGTCCACTGGTCCTACCCGCTCGTCCCCCCTTCCCCGCCTGTCCCTGTTGACCTTGGCCCTGCTTGCCAGCGGCGCCTGCGGCCTGCCTGCAATGGCCGCAGAACCGGCCCAGGCCAGCAGCCCGCGCATGGGTGACTACCGCTTCAGTATCAGCCAGCAGCCGCTGGTGTCGGCCATCAATGCCTTCAGCAAGGTCACCGGCTGGCAAGTCGGCTTCAGCGCCGAACTGGCCGAGGGCGTGGTTTCGCCGGGTGTACAAGGCTCACTGGCACCCGAAGCGGCGCTCAAGCGCCTGCTGCACGGTACCGGGCTGGGTTTGCGCAAGATCAGCAACGGCAACGTGGTGCTCGAACGCCAGGCCAGCGGCAATGTGATCGCCCTGCAGCAGGTGACCGTCAGCGCCACCCGTAGCGCCCAGGATGTCAGCCAGGTGCCGAGCACCGTCAGCGTGCAGACCCGCGAGCAACTGGACCGCCAGAACGTCAACAACATCCAGGACCTGGTGCGCTACGAGCCGGGCGTATCGGTGGCCGGTACCGGCCAGCGCAGCGGCCTGAACGGCTACAACATCCGCGGTATCGACGGCGAGCGCATCCTCACCCAGGTCGACGGCGTGTCGATCCCGGACAGCTTCTTCTACGGCCCCTACGCCCAGACCCAACGCAACTACGTCGATCCGGAAATCGTCAAGCGCGTGGAAATCCTGCGTGGCCCGGCCTCGGTGCTGTACGGCAGCAACGCCATCGGCGGCGCGGTGAGCTATTTCACCCTCGACCCCGACGACATCATCAAGCCCGGCAAGGACGTAGGCGCCCGCCTGAAGACCGGCTACAGCTCGGCCGACGAAAGCTGGCTCACCTCTGCCACCGTCGCCGGCCGCGAGGGCGACTTCGATGGCCTGTTGCACCTGAGCCAGCGCAATGGCCATGAAACCGAGACCCACGGCAGCCACAGCGGTGACGGCCTGTCGCGCACCGAGGCCAACCCAATGGACGTACGCACCACCAACGTGCTGGCGAAGCTGGGCTGGAACTACGCCGACGACGCACGCCTGGGCGTGACCTACGAGCGCTACAAGGATGATCGCGACCAGAACATCCTCAGCGCAGTGGGTGGGCCGTTCATTCCCGGTTTTGGCGGCATGGGCTACTACAAGGCGCGTAATGGCAACGACACCATCACCCGCGAGCGTTTCGGCATCAATCACGAATTCGGCCTGGACTCGCTGGTCGCCGACCATGTGAAATGGAGCCTGAACTACCAGATCGCCAAGACCGACCAGCACACCGAGGAAGTCTACGCACCGCCTGGCCGCCAGGTTCTGCGTACCCGCGACACCACCTACAAGGACCGCCAGTGGGTATTCGATGCCCAGCTCGACAAGGCCTTCAGCATCGGTGCCACCGACCACTTGCTGACCTACGGCACCACACTCAAGCATGAGAAAGTCACCGGATCGCGCAGCGGCACCGGCACCTGCCTGACCATTGGCTCCGGTTGCACCGCCATCGGCGCCGACCGCCCGGCAGACGGCCAGGCGCTGGTCAGCGACTTCCCGGACCCGACCGTGAACACCTACAGCCTGTTCGTGCAGGACGAAATCCGCTGGAACAACTGGACCTTCATGCCCGGCGCACGCTACGACTACACGCGCATGGAGCCCAAGTTCACCGACGAATTCCTGCGTGGCCTGGCATCGACCGGTACAGCGCCTACGTCCCAGGACGACTCGGACAAGAAGTGGCACCGCGTCTCGCCCAAGTTCGGCCTGACCTACGCCTTCAACGACAACTACACCTGGTACGGCCAGTATGCCGAAGGCTTCCGCACCCCGACCGCCAAGGCCATGTACGGTCGCTTCGAAAATATCGAGCAAGGCTACCGTGTAGAGGGCAATCCGAACCTTGAGCCGGAGAAGAGCAAAAGCTACGAAACCGGCCTGCGTGGCAACTTCGCTGCCGGTAACTTCGACGTGGCGGTGTTCTACAACAAGTACCGCGACTTCATCGATGAAGACGCCGTGCAAAGCGCCAACCTGGAACAAACCTTCCAGGCCAACAACATCAAGCACGCCACCATCAAGGGTGCCGAGGTCAAGGGCCGCCTGAACCTCGACCATTTCGGTGCGCCGCAAGGCCTGTATACCCAGGGCTCGATTGCCTACACCTACGGCCGCAACGATGACACCGGAGAGCCGCTGAACAGCGTCAATCCGCTGAAAGGCGTGCTCGGCCTGGGTTACGAGCAGCAGAACTATGGCGGCCTGCTGAGCTGGACGCTGGTCAAGCGCAAGACCCGCGTCGACGACAGCACCTTCTATTCGCCTGACGGCTCGACCTCGAAGTTCCGGACACCGGGCTACGGCGTGCTGGACCTGACCGGCTACTACAAGGTGACCGACGACGTCACCATCAACGCCGGCCTGTACAACCTCACCGACAAGAAGTACTGGCAGTGGGACTCGGTGCGCAGCTACGACGGCCAGGGTGAAGCGGCTGTTACCCAGCCCGCCAACATTGACCGCCTGACCATGCCAGGGCGCAACTTCGGTATCAATGTGGTTTGGGATATCTGAGACTTTTAGTTTTGCATCGACTGTGAGATCGAGCGCCGCCCGC
>NZ_BCBJ01000013.1:0-21056 GCF_001320605.1 Pseudomonas sp. NBRC 111133
GGGCGGCGCTCGATCTCACAGGCGCTGCAACTCTCAAAAAAGCCAGTTTTTTTACTGTCCCGCCCCCGCTGTTTCGTCTTGTATCTAGACGCCCCTTTTTCCAAGGATTGCCCCCATGACCGAACGCCCAGCCCTGCGCTCCCAGCGCCTGAACCAGATCACCCACGCCCCGCACGCCGCGCTGGATGCCCTGGTCAAATCCCACGCACCCTTCGACAGCCGCGAAAGCTTTGCCCGCTTCGTCGTTGCCCAGTACCTGTTTCAGTCTGAATTGCAGGCCCTGTACAACGACCCGCAACTGATCGCCATCGTCCCCGACCTGGCCGAGCGCTGCCGCGCCGATCAGGCCCGCCTGGACCTCGCCGACCTCGACACCGAAGTACCGGCAGCCGTGCCGGGCGCCCTGGGCAAACCGAGCCTGGGTGAGGCAATGGGCTGGATCTTCGTCTCCGAAGGCTCCAAACTGGGCGCTGCGTTTCTGATCAAGCGTGCCGTGGCCCTGGAACTGTCCGAAAGCTTCGGTGCCCGCCACCTGGGCGAACCGGCCGGTGGCCGTGCCGAAGGCTGGAAGCAGTTCACCCGCATCCTCGATGGCCTGGCATTGTCGGCCGAAGAGGAAGCCGCTGCCGAACGCGGCGCCGTTGCCGCCTTCGAACGCTTCACCGAGCTGCTCAAGCACGCCTATGCTGCAGATGCCGCGCTGGTTTGATACGCCGTAGCCGGCCACCCTTCCGGTGGCCGCACCGTTTTATGCAGTGAGACCATGACCCGACCCGCCCGCTCCAAACTCGCCCGCCTGCTGTATGGAATACTGGCTTACGTGAGCCTGGGCGTGGGCCTGGTCGCCATCGTGATTCCCGGCTTGCCGACCACCGAGTTCATCCTGCTGGCCGCCTGGGCTGCCACGCGCAGCTCACCGCGCCTTTCAGCCTGGCTGGAAAACCACCGGTTGTTCGGGCCAATCCTTTACAACTGGCGCAATGGCAAGGTGATCCAGCGCCGGGCCAAGGTAAGCGCGACCCTCAGCATGCTGCTGTGTGCTGGCCTGATGCTGACCTTTTTCGAACACCGCTGGCCGGTGTTCCTGGCCATCGCCGGCATGACCCTGGGCAACCTGTGGATCTGGTCGCGCCCGGAGCATGCCTGCCCTGCCCCGTCACAAGCTCAGCAGCCCTGAATACAAGGCGTAGGCCGCCAATGCAGCGCCCACAAGCACGGCAGCGAAAATCAGCTTTTCCCAGGTGGTGAACAAGGCCTGCCCCTGCTCATGCTTGGCCCTGGCGAACAGGATCACACCGGGTGCGTACAACAGCGCAGAAAGCAGCAGGTACTTCAGCCCCCCCGCGTACAGCAGCCAAACGGCATACAGCAGGGCAACCAGCGCCACCAGCAGGTCCTTGCGGCGCAGGCCCGGTTGCCCGGCGTAGGTTTCCCCACGCACCGCCAGCAGCACGGCATAAGCCGCCGACCACAGGTAGGGCACCAGGATCATCGAAGACGCCAGGTAGATCAGGCTGGTGTACGTACCGGCCGAGAACAGCGTGATCAACAGGAAGCCCTGGATCATGCAGTTGGTCAGCCACAGGGCGTTGGCCGGCACATGGTTGGCGTTTTCCTTGGCCAGAAAGCGCGGCATGGTCTTGTCCCGCGCCGTGGCGTACAGAATCTCGGCGCACAGCAGCGCCCAGGACAGCAAGGCACCGAGCAAAGAGACCGCCAGCCCAAGGCTGATCAGCAACGCACCCCAAGGGCCGACAATGTGCTCCAGCACCGAGGCCAGTGAGGGGTTCTACAGCCAGGCCAGTTCCGGCTGGGTCATCACCCCCAGCGACAACACGTTGACCAGCACCAGCAACGCCAGCACCCCGAGAAAACCGATGACCGTAGCCTTACCTACGTCCGAACGGCGCTCGGCTCGCCCGGAATACACGCTGGCCCCCTCAATACCGATGAACACGAACACGGTCACCAGCATCATGTTGCGCACCTGCTCCAGCACGCTGCCGAACTGCGGGTTGCTCATGCCCCAGATATCCCGGGTGAAGATATCGGCACGGAAGGCAAACGCGGCAATCACCACGAACATCAGCAATGGCACTACCTTGGCCACGGTGGTCACCTGGTTGATGAACGCGGCTTCCTTGATGCCGCGCAGCACCAGGAAATGCACCGCCCACAGCAGCAGCGAAGCACAGCCGATGGCGATTGGCGTGTTGCCTTCGCCAAACACCGGGAAGTAAAAGCCCAGGGTGCTGAACAGCAGTACGAAGTAGCCGACGTTACCCAGCCAGGCGCTGATCCAGTAACCCCAGGCCGAGGAGAAACCCATGTATTCACCGAAGCCCGCCTTGGCGTAGGCGTACACCCCCGAATCGAGCTCCGGCTTGCGGTTGGCCAGGGTCTGGAACACGAAGGCCAGCGCCAGCATGCCGACAGCCGTGATGCCCCAGCCGATCAAAACCGCCCCTACATCGGCACGCGCCGCCATGTTCTGCGGCAGCGAAAAGATGCCGCCACCAATCATCGAGCCGACCACCAGCGCGATCAGCGCGCCAAGGCGCAGCTTCTGTCCCGGTTCGCTCATGAGCCTCCCTTTTTCCTGCACTGTCACGCATTTGAAACAGCGTTGCGGGCCATATAAATGCTGTTACTTATAATGAAGCATGGCCTTGAAGCTATAGCACTAATAACTGCTTTGTCTATGCACCGCTCCTGTAAAAACTAGCAGCTGTGCGGCAACTAGAAAAGAAACTGATAAAACTCGAAATTCTTGTGAAAAATTTGCGAAAGCGGCAAAAGCGGCTAGCTTCAAGCATCGCAGGCTGAACAGAGCGTTTGCTCTAGAACGACATGGAGGTGCCAGCGCGCAAGGCCTGCAGCTTAAGCTGTCGGCACTCTCCAGGAGCACCCGTGAAGGAAATCCCCTACCTTCGCGTCGCCTTAAACTGACACAAGTCAGGTTACGGCAGAGGCGTCAGATTTATGCTGATGTCAACTTTCTCCTGGCAGGAGTTGTTAAATGTCTGATTCATCCGGAAAACTAAAGCTCGGCGCGTTAGTTGCACTTGTCGTCGGTTCAATGATTGGCGGCGGGATCTTCTCGCTGCCGCAAAACATGGCCGCCAGCGCTGGGGTTGGTGCGGTGTTGATTGGCTGGGGCATCACCGCCGTCGGCATGCTGACCCTGGCCTTCGTGTTCCAGACCCTGGCCAACCGCAAGCCTGACCTGGATGGCGGGGTGTATGCCTACGCCAAGGCCGGTTTCGGCGACTACATGGGCTTTTCCTCGGCCTGGGGCTACTGGATCAGTGCCTGGCTGGGCAACGTCGGCTACTTCGTGTTGCTATTCAGTACCTTGGGGTACTTCTTCCCGATCTTCGGTGAAGGCAACACGCCGGCCGCCATCATTGGCGCGTCGATCCTCTTGTGGGCCGTGCACTTCCTGGTGCTGCGCGGCATCAAGGAAGCGGCATTCATCAACCTGATCACCACCGTGGCCAAAGTGGTGCCGCTGGTGCTGTTCGCACTGATCTGCCTGTTCGCCTTCAGGCTCGACATCTTCACCGCCGACATCTGGGCCGTAGGCACACCAGAGCTTGGCAGTGTGATGAACCAGGTGCGCAACATGATGCTGGTCACCGTGTGGGTGTTCATCGGCATCGAGGGTGCGAGCATCTTCTCGTCCCGGGCGGAAAAACGCTCTGACGTGGGCAAGGCCACGGTCATCGGCTTCATCACCGTGTTGCTGTTCCTGGTGCTGGTCAACGTGCTGTCGCTGGGCATCATGACCCAACCGGAGCTGGCCAAGCTGCAGAACCCGTCGATGGCGGCCGTGCTGGAACATGTGGTCGGCCACTGGGGTGCGGTGCTGATCAGCGTCGGCTTGATCATCTCGCTGCTGGGGGCCCTGCTGTCGTGGGTACTGCTGTGCGCAGAAATCATGTTCGCCGCCGCCAAGGACCACACCATGCCGGAGTTCCTGCGCCGCGAAAACGCCAACCAGGTGCCGGCCAACGCCCTCTGGCTGACCAACGCCATGGTGCAGATCTTCCTGGTGATCACGCTGTTCTCCAACAGCACCTACCTGTCGCTGATCTACCTCGCCACCTCGATGATCCTGGTGCCTTACCTGTGGTCGGCAGCCTACGCCTTCTTGCTGGCACTGCGCAGCGAAACCTACGAACAGGCCCTGGCCGAACGCAAGAAAGACCTGATCATCGGCGGTATCGCCCTGTTGTACGCCATCTGGCTGCTGTACGCCGGCGGCGTGAAATACCTGCTGCTCTCGGCCCTGCTCTACGCACCTGGCGCCATCCTGTTCGCCAAGGCCAAGCGTGAGGTAGGCCAACCTGTCTTCACCAACGTGGAAAAACTGATCTTCGCAGCCGTGGTCATCGGTGCCCTAGTGGCAGCCTTCGGCCTGTATGACGGCTTCCTGACCCTTTGACCCACGTCTTCGTTCAATTGGAGGAATGAAACCATGTCCGCTGAAAAACAGAAGTACGGTGTCCACTCCGAAGCCGGCAAACTGCGCAAAGTGATGGTTTGCGCTCCGGGCCTGGCGCACAAGCGCCTGACGCCGAGCAACTGTGATGAACTGCTGTTCGACGATGTGATCTGGGTCGACCAGGCCAAGCGTGACCATTTCGACTTCGTCACCAAGATGCGCGAGCGCGGCGTAGATGTGCTGGAAATGCACAACCTGCTGACCGACATCGTCCAGCAACCCGAAGCACTGAAGTGGATCCTAGACCGCAAGATCACCCCCGACACCGTGGGTGTGGGCCTGACCAACGAAGTGCGCAGCTGGCTCGAAGGCCTTGATCCTCGACACCTGGCCGAATTCCTGATCGGTGGCGTGGCGGGCCAGGACCTGCCACAAAGCGAAGGCGCCGACGTGGTCAAGATGTACAACGACTACCTGGGCCATTCCAGCTTCATCCTGCCGCCATTGCCCAATACCCAGTTCACCCGCGACACCACCTGCTGGATCTACGGTGGCGTGACGCTGAACCCGATGTACTGGCCGGCGCGACGCCAGGAAACCCTGCTGACCACTGCCATCTACAAGTTCCACAAGGAGTTCACCGGCGCCGACTTCCAGGTGTGGTACGGCGACCCTGACAAAGACCACGGCAATGCCACCCTCGAAGGCGGTGATGTGATGCCGATCGGCAATGGCATCGTGCTCATCGGCATGGGCGAGCGCACCTCGCGCCAGGCCATCGGCCAGCTGGCACAGAACCTGTTCGCCAAGGGCGCCGTCAAGGAAGTGATCGTCGCGGGCCTGCCGAAGTCCCGCGCCGCCATGCACCTGGACACCGTGTTCAGCTTCTGCGACCGCGACCTGGTCACGGTCTTCCCGGAAGTGGTGAAAGAGATCGTGCCGTTCATCATCCGTCCGGACGAAGGCAAGCCGTACGGCATGGACGTTCGCCGCATCAACAAGTCGTTCATCGAAGTGGTGGGCGAGCAACTGGGGGTCAAGCTGCGCGTGGTCGAGACCGGCGGCAACAGCTTCGCCGCCGAGCGCGAACAGTGGGATGACGGCAACAACGTGGTGGCCATCGAGCCGGGTGTGGTCATCGGCTACGACCGTAACACCTACACCAATACCCTGTTGCGCAAGGCGGGTATCGAGGTCATCACCATCAGCGCCGGCGAACTGGGCCGGGGCCGTGGCGGCGGCCACTGCATGACCTGCCCGATCGTGCGCGACCCTATCGATTACTAACGCCCATTACCCCCGGCCGCCCTCACAAAGCGGCGGCCGGTGCGTTCACCAAACTCAAGGAGAAAAGTCATGGCGTTCAACATTCACAACCGCAACCTGCTCAGCCTGGAACACCACACCACGCGCGAGTTGCGCTACTTGCTGGACCTGTCCCGCGATCTCAAGCGCGCCAAGTACACCGGCACCGAGCAGCAGCACCTGAAGGGCAACAACATCGCCCTGATCTTTGAAAAGACCTCTACCCGTACCCGCTGCGCGTTCGAAGTGGCGGCCTATGACCAAGGCGCCAACGTCACCTACATCGACCCCAACTCTTCGCAGATTGGCCACAAAGAGAGCATGAAAGACACCGCCCGCGTGCTCGGGCGCATGTACGATGCCATCGAGTACCGTGGTTTCAAGCAGGAAATCGTCGAAGAGCTGGCCAAGTTTGCCGGCGTGCCGGTGTTCAACGGCCTGACTGACGAATATCACCCAACGCAAATGATCGCCGACGTGCTGACCATGCGTGAGCACAGCGACAAGCCGCTGCATGACATCAGCTATGCCTACCTGGGCGATGCCCGCAACAACATGGGCAACTCCCTGCTGCTGATCGGTGCCAAGCTTGGCATGGATGTACGCATCGCCGCACCGAAGGCGCTGTGGCCGCATGATGACCTGGTCGAGCGTTGCAAGAAATACGCAGAGGAAAGCGGCGCCCGCATCACCCTCACCGAAGACCCGAAAGCGGCGGTCAAGGGTGTGGACTTCGTGCACACCGACGTGTGGGTATCGATGGGCGAGCCAATCGAAGCCTGGGGTGAGCGCATCAAGCAGCTCAAGCCTTACCAGGTGAATGCCGACCTGATGAAGTCCACCGGCAACCCACGGACCAAGTTCATGCACTGCCTGCCGGCGTTCCACAACTCCGAGACCAAGGTAGGCAAGCAGATCGCCGAACAGTACCCGGACCTGGCCAACGGCATCGAGGTGACTGACGACGTGTTCGAGTCGCCAGCCTGCATCGCCTTCGAGCAGGCGGAAAACCGTATGCACACGATCAAGGCGATCCTGGTGTCGACCCTGGCTGATCTGTAAGGGCTGACTCGATAGCGCGGCCACCCCGCTCCCATGTAGGAGCGGGTTCACCCGCGAATGCGTCGGCAGCACCAACCTATTTTTCTGGGCTGACGCCTTCGCGGGTAAACCCGCTCCTACACAGGGAGAGGCACGGCCTGAGAGCATCACTCCCTTCTCTCGTTAAAGGACATTCCCCATGCGTATCGTTGTTGCATTGGGCGGCAACGCCCTGCTGCGTCGCGGCGAGCCCATGACCGCTGACAACCAGCGTGCCAATATCCGTACCGCCACCGAACAGATCGCCAAGATTCACCCCGGTAACGAATTGGTCATTGCCCACGGCAACGGCCCGCAGGTTGGCCTGCTGTCGCTCCAGGCGCTGTCCTACAAGCCCGACGAGGCCTACCCGCTGGACGTGCTAGGCGCTGAAACCGAGGGCATGATCGGCTACATGATCGAACAGGAACTGGGCAACCTGCTGGCCTTCGAGGTGCCGTTCGCCACCCTGCTGACCCAGGTGGAAGTGGACGCCAACGATCCCGCCTTCAAGGACCCGACCAAGTTCATCGGCCCGGTCTATAGCAAGGAAGAAGCCGAGCGCCTGGCCAAGGAAAAGGGCTGGGTGGTCAAAGCTGATGGCGACAAATATCGCCGCGTGGTGGCCAGCCCCAAACCCAAGCGCATTTTTGAAATCCGCCCGATCAAGTGGCTGCTGGAAAAGAGCAGCATCGTGATTTGCGCAGGCGGTGGTGGCATCCCCACCCTGTACGATGAAAACCGCAAGCTCAAGGGCATCGAGGCGGTGATCGACAAGGACCTGTGCTCGGCTTTACTGGCCGAGCAACTGGATGCCGACCTTCTGATAATCGCCACTGACGTCGATGCGGCGTACATTGACTGGGGCAAGCCTACGCAAAAAGCCATCGCCCAGGCACACCCTGACGAACTCGAACGGCTTGGCTTCGCTGCCGGCTCCATGGGGCCAAAGGTGCAGGCTGCCAGTGACTTCGCCCGCAATACCGGCAAAGTAGCGGTGATCAGTTCGCTCGAGAACATCGAGGACATCGTCAAAGGCACTGCCGGCACTCGGGTCTCCACCGCGAAGCCGGGGATCAGCTACCGTTGAATGCAGTGGGCGGGCGCCTGGCGCCCGCCATTTTCGACCTTCCAGAGGAGTTAGCCATGGCCCAGTACCACCCCGGTCATGTACACATCGAGCGCACTGCGCTGAACGCGGCAGACCACAGCTACGACCTGAACATCGAGTACGAGGCAGTGTCTGATCCCAAGGAAGGCAGAGGCATTCAGTTCCACATGCATGGCAGCATCGAAGGCAAAACGGTGGAAGAAAAGTTCTTCCTCGCCAAGGACCAGGTGTTGCCCAGCTTCCTCATGCAACTGAGCCGCAAGGCCCAGTCGTATCTGGCGCCGCCGAAGAAATTCGAGACCCTGAGTTCGCCGCACAAGCTCTATGACCACATGTTCGCCGACATTCGCGAAAAGCTCGATGTGAAATCGGGCGATCCGATCAAGCCTGAACATCTGGAGTGATTTCAAGAACCGGGGCCGCACAGCGGCCCCGGCGATGTTAAGGCATACTACCGCCCTCCCCGGCCACCACCTCACCCTCCCCCATGCGCATCCACGTCAGCTTCATCGACCGCGTCGGCATCACCCAGGAAGTCCTCGCCCTGCTCGGTGCCCGCAACCTCAACCTGGACGCCGTAGAGATGGTCCCGCCGAACGTCTACATCGACGCCCCCACCCTAAGCCCCGCCGTGCTTGAAGAACTGCACGACGCGCTCTTCGAGGTGCATGGCGTGCAATCGGTGGACGTGGTCGACATCCTCCCTGGCCAACGCCGCCACCTGCAACTGGATGCCCTGCTGGCCGCCATGAGCGACCCGGTGCTGGCGGTGGACAGCGCCGGGCTGGTGCTGCTGGCCAACCCGGCGCTGATCGAACTGTGTGGCCGCGAATCCGCTGGGCGCTCGGTGGGCGAACTGTTTGGCGACCCGGCGCTGCTGCAAGCCCTGCTGGACAACAACTTCCACCTGCCCATGCGCGAGATGCAGCTGAACGGCCAGAGCCTGCTGCTGGACGCCATGCCGATCACCAATGCCGGCGGCCTGCTGACGCTCTATCCACCTTCACGCATGGGCGAACGCCTGTCAGCCTTGCACCACGACCACGCCGAAGGTTTCGATGCCCTGCTCGGCGAGTCACCGGCCATCCGCACCCTCAAGGCCCGCGCCCTGCGCGTGGCGGCGCTCGATGCGCCATTGCTGGTGCATGGCGAAACCGGCACCGGCAAAGAACTGGTAGCCCGTGCCTGCCATGCCATCAGCAGCCGCCACGCAGCACCGTTCCTTGCCCTTAACTGTGCCGCGCTGCCCGAGAGCCTCGCCGAGAGCGAGCTGTTCGGTTACGCCCCTGGCGCCTTCACAGGCGCGCAACGGGGTGGCAAGCCCGGGCTGATGGAGCTGGCCAACCAGGGCACGGTGTTCCTCGATGAAATTGGCGAAATGTCGCCATACCTGCAGGCCAAACTGCTGCGCTTTCTCAGCGACGGCAGCTTCCGCCGGGTGGGCGGTGACCGCGAAGTGAAGGTGGATGTACGCATCATCAGCGCCACCCACCGCGACCTAGAACGCATGGTTGCCGACGGCAGCTTCCGCGAAGACCTGTTCTACCGCTTGAACGTGCTCAACCTGCAGGTACCGCCACTGCGCGACCGGGGCCAGGATATCCTGATGCTGGCGCATTTCTTCATGCAGCAAGCCTGCACGCAGATTCAGCGCCCACCTTGCCGGCTGACCCCCGCCACCCACTCGGCACTGCTGGCCAACCCGTGGCCGGGCAATGTGCGCCAACTACAGAACGTGATTTTCCGCGCAGCGGCCATCTGCGAGGGCAACCTGGTGGATATCGGCGACCTGGACATCGCCGGTACTTCGGTGGCACGTGGGCTGGATGGCGACGTAGCCAGCCTGGAGCAGGCCGTGGGTGACTTCGAGCGTGAGCTGTTGCAGCGCTTGTATGCCAGCTACCCGTCGACGCGGCAGTTAGCCGGGCGTTTGCAAACTTCGCATACCGCTATTGCCCAGCGACTGCGTAAATATGGAATACCCGGAAAAGCCTGATACTTGTCGTCAAAACTTACCGTTGATTCAGATTTTTCCTAGCCGCTCAGCCGCAATTGACTGGAGTACTCGCCGTAGAATGGTGACATTGTAATTTTGCATGTCACCCTGAGCGAAGAGTACCCTGATGTTTGAACTCGATTTTTACGGGACACTTGTAGCCGCCTCTTTAGTACTGCTACTGGGGCGCGGTCTGGTCGCACGTATTGGCTTCCTACGCGCTTACAATATTCCGGAGCCTGTTGCAGGTGGGTTGGTCGTTGCCCTGTCACTCTTGGCATTGCGCAGTTTCGATGTACAGGTCCAGTTTGATACCTCGTTGCAAGCACCGTTGATGCTGGCATTCTTCGCCACCATCGGTTTGAGTGCAGACTTTGCCAGCCTGAAGAAGGGCGGACGAGTGGTTGCCGTGTTCCTGCTGGTGGTGACGGGCCTGCTGCTGGTTCAGAACGCCATGGGTATCGGGCTGGCAACGGCATTGGGGCTCGACCCACTGATGGGCCTGCTGGCCGGTTCGATCACCTTGTCTGGCGGCCACGGCACTGGTGCTGCCTGGAGCGCGACCTTCACTGAAAAATTTGGGTTGGCTTCGGCCTCGGAACTTGCACTGGCCTCTGCCACGTTCGGCCTGGTGCTGGGCGGTTTGATTGGTGGCCCGGTCGCCCGGTTGCTGATCAAGCGTGTCAAAACATCGGGTGTGGAAGAAGAAGTACCGCAGTTACCCAAGGGCTTTGAGCAGCCGAACAAAGAGCGGTTGATTACTTCGTTTTCATTTATCGAAACCTTGGCACTTATTGCCGTCAGCTTACTGGCCGGCACATTACTTAACAGCCTGTTGAAAGGTACGGCATTCGAACTGCCAACATTCGTTTGCGTACTCTTCGTGGGCGTATTGTTGCGCAACGGCCTTTCGGCGTTCGGTTTTTATCATGTCTTCGAACGGGAAGTTTCGGTACTGGGCAACGTCAGTCTGTCGCTGTTCCTGGCAATTGCCTTGATGTCACTCAAACTGTGGGACCTGGCAGCACTGGCCTTGCCGTTCTTCATACTGCTGGCTGCACAGACATTGGTCATGGCACTGTTTGCGATCTTCGTGACATTCCGGGTCATGGGCCGCAACTACGATGCAGCGGTGCTGGCGGCGGGGCACTGTGGCTTCGGCCTGGGTGCAACACCCACGGCGATTGCCAACATGCAAGCGGTGACCCAACGTTACGGCGCCTCGCACATCGCCTTCCTGGTGGTGCCGATGGTGGGTGCGTTCTTCATCGACATCATCAACGTGATCGTGATCAAACTGTACCTGGCATTGCCATTTATCACTGGCTAAACCCACCGGCCAGTCCCGGGCATGGCTAGCCCGGGACTGTCGCATGCCTGGGTTCAGGGACGAACCGCTGTCACTTCGATCTCGACACGCCAGGCAGGGTCGGCCAGGCCGGCAATCTGGAACGCCGAGCGTGCAGGAAGGACTGGCTGCTTGGCGGCTGGCCCGAAGAATTGGGTATAACCGGCCATGAAACCGTCGAAGTCCATCTTCCCGCCGTTCTCCGGGCCGCCCACCAGGAATACCTGCATCTTCACCACGTCGGCAAGACCAAGGCCCAGTTCTTTCAGCTGCTGCTGGATGTTTCCAAGCACATTGATGGTTTGTGCCTTGGTATCACCGTAGGCTTCCAGCGAACCCTTGGGTGCGTCAGGGTGAATAACCGAAGGGACAGAACCACTCAGGTAGACAACCGTCTTCCCGGCAGGCACCTCTACAGCCGACGAGATAGGGAAACTCCCTGCGCCATGGCGCACGATTTCTTGTGCATGAACGCTCCCGGCACCCGCGAGTGCCACGGCCATTGCTGCGGTCGTTAAAGCCACTTTCATACTGTTCTCCTGATGATTGCCAAAAATGTGCACGCATCGACGCTGCGCGCACGGGTCATTCCATTGCGCCTGGTGGGCTTAGAACCGATACAGGCTGAAGGGTTTGGGGTCCAGCACCGGCGCCTTTCCAAGCAGCAAGTCCGCCGACAGTTCGGACGACACCGGGCTTTCGGTCATCCCCCAACCGGTTGCGGTGTTGAGGACCAGCCCCGGGTACTCATTGACCTGCGAAATGATGGGGTTTTCATCGGGTGCGATAGCCATGGCACCGCTCCACTGATCGATCAGCTTCGCATCGCTGAACGCAGGGAACTCGACCTTGAGTTTTTCCAGTGAGGCATTCAGTTCCGGCAGGTCCGGCGCTGCGGTCATCAACCGGTTTTTCTCGAACGGCGAAACCTCGTCCAGCTTCCAGTGCGTTGGCTGAATGAACGAATCGATCAGTTGCTTGTTGAGTGAGATGTGCACCGGGAAGTCGGGGATGGCCAGCAGTGGCAGGTACTTATAGCCATACATGAACGACTCTTTGACCACCGGGGCAACCACGACGCGTGGCGAGGTGGCGTATGTGCCGTCAGCCTGCTCGCGGAAGTAGATATTCCCAGGCAATGCAACGTTGCCCCCAGGTGCACGGGGCGCCGCGCTGATGATTTGCTGGGACTGGTAGGCGGGCAAGGTAGGTACATCGACGCCCAGGTTCTGCATGAACAACCGGGACCATGCACCGCCCGCCACGATCACGCGAGACGCCCTGATGGCGCCCTTTTCCGTCACCACGTCGGAGATGGCACCTGCGTGGGTTTCCAGGCCCCTGGCGGCGCAGTGGGTGTAGATCCGCACCCCCACTTTCTTGGCATACTCGGCCATGACGAACGAAGCGCGCTCGGCATCCAGGCTACCGGAGTCTTCCTCGAAGCCTGCAACCGTCCAGCGCGAGGATGCACCGCGCAGGCGCTCTTCAAGTTCACTGCCTTGAATGATTCGCGTCTTGAAGGGAATGTCTGCGCCGACTTCCCGCGTTTTGACATCGATCCACTTTCTGACGCCTTCCAGGTCTTCTTCATCGAAAGGTACTTCGACCCGGCCTTGTGTGCGGTAACTTGTGTCCGCCCCCACTTTGGCATTCATCTCTCGCCAACGTTGCTTGGCAAGATGGTGCAACTGGAATGTCGCATCAGGCATCTTGTAGGTCATGACCTGGCCATAGAACCTGCAAGACTGTTCGCCGGCAATTTCACCTTTTTCAACGACAACGACCGAGAGGCCGCGCTCGACAAGGTTGATTGCGGTCATGAGCCCCAGAATACCAGCGCCAACAACCACTACGTCTGCCTGCTTGGGAAGCGCCCCCTCGGTGCCTGCCACATAACCGAACCGCGGTTTGCCGGGAATCAATCGGCCTTCCCGGGTCAACAACGGGGTCAGAACCCCTGCGCCGCCTGCGATAGCCACGACGCCGCCGCCAATCAAAAATTTACGCCTCGTCATTCCCATGACACTTTCCCTTCCTGATATTCGGTGCTGGTTGCATGAGCCCTGGCAGCAAGGCACATGCTGGGCCGACAGCCGAATAACCAACTTTGTGGTTATTGCTTCAGACTGACGGCTCACATGAAAGGTGGCCATTCTGGTGACGCGCTATAGGCGGGAAAATCGTTGAGGGCAAATACTTAGTTCAGCCATTTGAAAACTATCACGCAGGTGACACAAATAGTTGATATGGCGACACGGTATAGGTGCAAGAAGAAAGTGCTAAAAGCTTTGCAAGTATCGAACTTGCTTGATTTATTCCGGCTTGCCAACAACTGAACTGGCTCAAGGAATCGTATCGATTTCAATACGCCGTAACGAAATCAGTACGAACCCGTTCGAGTGCTATTGCACAAGGTTTTGATCCCCAAACCCTTTTTCATGCACAACCTTCTGTAGCGTTTTCGTTCCAAACAAACAAGCAGCCACCCCGCAAAAATCAATAAATCATTGTTTTTAAAGGATTTTCTTTGATTGGCCGCATTATTGCTAAGGGAAAGCAACCCCAAGAGCGCGGAGCCACCGCGCCCAACGCCCTGCTTCCCGAGGATTCCCCATGAGCGAGTTGCGTTTCACTGAAGATCACGAATGGCTGCGCGTCGAAGCCGATGGCAGCGTCACCGTGGGCATCACCGCCTACGCCCAGAACGCCCTTGGCGATGTGGTTTTCGTGCAACTGCCAGAGTTGCAGCCGTATGAGAAAGGCAGCGAAGCGTCCACCGTCGAGTCGGTAAAAGCCGCCAGCGGTGTCTATATGCCCCTGACCGGTGAAGTGGTCGAGGCCAACGGCCAGCTCGAAGACAGCCCGGAACTGGTCAACGAAGACCCGATGGGCGAAGGCTGGTTCTTCCGCTTCATCCCTGCCGACGCCAGCGCCGTAACCGCCCTGCTCGACCAGGACGCCTACGACCGCCTGCTCAAAGCCAACGACGACGCCTGAGGAACTCCGCCATGACCATCAACCTCGGCACCGCCAACGAATTCATCGCCCGCCACATCGGCCCGCGCGCAGCTGACGAGCAGGCCATGCTCGCCGCCCTGGGCTTCGACTCGCTGGAGGCCATGACCGCTGCGGTCATCCCCGACAGCATCAAGGGCACCAGCGTGCTCGGTTCCCACGACGGCCAGAGCGAAGCCGATGCACTGGCCGCACTCAAGGCCATTGCCGGCAAGAATCAACTGTTCAAGAGCTACATCGGCCAGGGATACTACAACACCCACACCCCGGCACCGATCCTGCGCAACCTGCTGGAAAACCCGGCCTGGTACACCGCTTACACCCCATACCAGCCAGAAATTTCCCAAGGCCGCCTGGAAGCGCTGCTGAACTTCCAGACCCTGATCAGCGACCTCACCGGCCTGCCGATCGCCAACGCCTCCCTGCTCGACGAAGCCACTGCGGCGGCCGAGGCCATGACCTTCTGCAAACGCCTGTCGAAGAACAAGGCCAGTCACGCCTTCTTCGCCTCCGTGCACTGCCACCCGCAAACCCTCGACGTGCTGCGCACCCGTGCCGAGCCGCTGGGTATCGAGGTCGTGATCGGCGATGAACGCGAACTGGGCGATGTCAGCGCCTTCTTCGGCGCCCTGCTGCAATACCCGGCCAGCAACGGTGACGTGTTCGACTACCGTGACGTGGTACAGCGCTTCCACGCAGCCAACGCCCTGGTCGCCGTGGCCGCTGACCTGCTGGCCCTGACCCTGCTGACCCCGCCGGGCGAGTTCGATGCCGACGTGGCCATCGGCAGCGCTCAGCGCTTCGGCGTGCCACTGGGCTTCGGTGGCCCGCACGCGGCTTACTTCGCCACCCGTGACGCCTTCAAGCGCGACATGCCGGGCCGCTTGGTCGGCGTGTCGATCGACCGCTTCGGCAAGACCGCCCTGCGCCTGGCCATGCAAACCCGCGAGCAGCATATCCGCCGCGAAAAGGCCACCAGCAACATCTGCACCGCCCAGGTGCTGCTGGCCAACATTGCCAGCATGTTCGCCGTGTATCACGGCCCGGCCGGCCTAAAGCGCATTGCCGAGCGCACCCACGCCCTGACCGCGATCCTGGCCGCCGGCCTGAAAGCCTTGGGCGTGCAGGTAGTGGGCGCCAGCGCCTTCGACACCCTGACCCTGGCCACCGGCACTGCAACCGCCAGCCTGCATGACAAGGCCCGCGCCCAAGGCATCAACCTGCGCCAGGTCGACGCCACCCACCTGGGCCTGTCGCTGGACGAAACCAGCAGCCAGGCTGACGTCGAGTCGCTGTGGCAATTGTTCGCTGGCGACCAGGCTCAACCAGACTTCGCCGCGCTGGCCGCCAGCACCGGTTCGCTGCTGCCTACCGCCCTGCTGCGCCAGTCGGCCATCCTCGAACACCCGGTGTTCAACCGCTACCACAGCGAAACCGAGCTGATGCGCTACCTGCGCCGCCTGGCCGACAAGGACCTGGCGCTGGACCGCAGCATGATCCCGCTGGGCTCGTGCACCATGAAACTGAACGCCGCCAGCGAGATGATTCCGGTGACCTGGGCCGAGTTCGGCAACCTGCACCCGTTCGCCCCGGCCGAGCAGAGCCAGGGCTACCTGCAGATGACCACCGAGCTGGAAGCCATGCTGTGCGCCGCCACTGGCTATGACGCCGTGTCGCTGCAGCCCAACGCCGGTTCCCAGGGCGAGTACGCAGGCCTGCTGGCCATCCGTGCCTACCACCGCAGCCGTGGCGAAAGCCATCGCGACATCTGCCTGATCCCGTCGTCGGCCCACGGCACCAACCCGGCGACCGCCCACATGGCCGGCATGCGCGTGGTGGTTACCGCTTGTGACGCCCGCGGCAACGTCGACGTAGAAGACTTGCGCGCCAAGGCCATCGAGCACCGCGAGCGCCTGGCCGCGATCATGATCACCTACCCGTCGACCCACGGCGTGTTTGAGGAAGCGATCGGCGAAATCTGCGCGATCATCCATGACAACGGTGGCCAGGTGTACATCGACGGCGCCAACATGAACGCCATGGTCGGCCTGTGCGCCCCGGGCAAGTTCGGCGGCGACGTGTCCCACCTGAACCTGCACAAGACCTTCTGCATTCCGCACGGCGGTGGCGGCCCGGGCGTTGGCCCGATTGGCGTCAAGTCGCACCTGGCGCCTTTCCTGCCAGGCCACGCGCAGCTTGAAAACACCGAAGGGGCCGTATGCGCCGCGCCGTTCGGCAGCGCCAGCATCCTGCCGATCACCTGGATGTACATCCGCATGATGGGCGGTGCCGGCCTCAAGCGCGCCTCGCAAATGGCAATCCTCAACGCCAACTACATCGCCCGCCGGCTGGAAGAGCACTATCCTGTTCTGTATACCGGCGGTAATGGCCTGGTGGCCCACGAGTGCATCCTCGACCTGCGCCCGCTGAAGGACACCAGCGGCATCAGCGTCGACGACGTGGCCAAGCGCCTGATCGACTTTGGCTTCCACGCCCCGACCATGTCCTTCCCGGTGGCGGGCACGCTGATGATCGAACCGACCGAAAGCGAGTCCAAGGAAGAACTGGACCGCTTCTGCAATGCGATGATCCAGATCCGCGAAGAAATCCGTGCGGTCGAAAACGGTAGCCTCGACAAGGACGACAACCCGCTGAAAAACGCCCCGCACACCGCGGCCGAGCTGGTTGGCGAATGGGCCCACGGCTACAGCCGCGAGCAGGCGGTTTACCCGCTGCCAAGCCTGGTGGAAGCCAAATACTGGCCGCCGGTGGGCCGGGTCGACAACGTGTTCGGCGACCGTAACCTGGTGTGCGCTTGCCCGTCGATCGAGAGCTATCAGGACGCCTGATAGCTCCTCCTCCGCCACCTAGATTGGATGGCGGACTCTGTGGGAGCGGGTTTATCGGGGCACCGAACCGCCGCGAATGCGGTGGTGAAACCGGCATCGCATTCGCGGGTGAACCCGCTCCTACAGGGCTCACCGTCCGTCCAACGAACTTGGCAGGAGGTCATTATGTCTTTGAGCGTCTTCGACCTGTTCAAGATCGGCATCGGCCCCTCCAGTTCCCACACGGTCGGCCCGATGCGCGCCGCCGCGCGGTTCGCCGAAGGTCTGCGCCGTGATGGCCTGCTCACCCGCACGGCCAGCGTCAAGGCCGAGCTGTATGGCTCACTGGGCGCCACCGGCAAGGGCCACGGCAGTGACAAGGCCGTGCTGCTGGGCCTTGAAGGCGAACACCCGGACATTATCGACACCGAAAGCATCCCCGCCCGCCTACAGGTCATCCGCGACAGCGGCCGCCTAAACCTGCTGGGCGAGCACAGCATCGCGTTCATTGAAAAACAACACCTGTCGATGATCCGCAAGCCGCTGGATTACCACCCCAACGGCATGATCTTCCGCGCCTTCGATGACGCCGGCCTGCAAATTCGCAGCCGCGAGTATTACTCGGTGGGCGGCGGTTTCGTCGTCGACGAGGACGCCGCCGGCCACGACCGCATTGTCGAGGACAGCACCGTGCTGCCCTACCCGTTCAAGACCGCCAAGGAACTGCTCGGCCATTGCACCGCGCAAAACCTGTCGATAAGCCAAGTGATGCTGGCCAACGAGGCCGCCTGGCGCCCAGAGGCACAAACCCGCGCCGGGCTGCTGCGCATCTGGCAGGTGATGCAGGATTGTGTCGAAGCGGGCTGCCAGCATGAAGGCATATTGCCGGGCGGGCTCAAGGTCAAGCGGCGGGCGCCCGCGTTGTACCGCCAACTGAGCCGCCACCCGGAGGCCAGCCTGCGCGATGCCCTGTCGGTGCTTGACTGGGTCAACCTCTACGCCTTGGCCGTGAACGAAGAAAACGCCTACGGCGGGCGCGTGGTCACCGCACCCACCAATGGGGCGGCAGGTATCGTCCCGGCAGTGTTGCACTACTACATGCGCTTCGTGCCGGGCGCCTGCGAGGACGGGGTGGTGCGTTTTCTGCTCACCGCTGCGGCCATCGGCATCCTGTACAAGGAAAACGCCTCCATCTCTGGCGCGGAAGTGGGCTGCCAGGGCGAGGTCGGCGTGGCCTGCTCGATGGCTGCCGGTGCGTTATGCGAGGTGATGGGCGGCAGCGTGCAGCAGGTGGAAAACGCTGCAGAAATCGGTATGGAACATAACCTGGGCCTGACCTGCGACCCGATCGGCGGGCTGGTCCAGGTGCCGTGCATCGAGCGCAATGCCATGGGCTCGGTGAAGGCAATCAACGCGGTGCGCATGGCCTTGCGCGGCGACGGGCAACATTACGTGTCGCTCGACAAGGTCATCCGCACCATGCGCCAGACCGGCGCCGACATGAAAAGCAAATACAAAGAGACCGCCCGTGGCGGCCTGGCCGTCAACATCATCGAATGTTGACCCGACAACAACACCAAGGAGTCACCGATGTCCGAAACACTGCTCAAGACCCCACTGCACGCCCTGCACCTGGAACTGGGTGCCCGCATGGTGCCGTTCGCCGGCTACGACATGCCGGTGCAGTACCCGCTGGGCGTGCTCAAGGAACACTTGCACACCCGCGAGCAGGCCGGCCTGTTCGACGTTTCGCACATGGGCCAGATCATCCTGCGCGGCGCGGATGCCGCCAAGGCCCTGGAAAGCCTGGTACCCGTGGACATCATCGACCTCCCGGCAGGCATGCAGCGCTATGCCATGTTCACCAACGAGCAGGGCGGCATCCTCGACGACCTGATGGTGGCCAACCTGGGTGACGACACGCTGTTCCTGGTGGTCAACGCCGCCTGCAAAGACCAGGACCTGGCCCACCTGCACAAACACATCGGCAACCGTTGCGAGGTGCAGCCACTGTTCGAGCAGCGTGCCCTGCTGGCCCTGCAAGGCCCGGCTGCGGTCAAGGTGCTGGAACGCCTGGCACCGGAAGTGGCCGGCATGACCTTCATGCAGTTCCGCCCGGTGAAGTTGCTGGGCGAAGACTGCTTCGTCAGCCGCTCGGGCTACACCGGCGAAGACGGCTACGAAATCTCGGTGCCGGCAAACGCTGCAGATGCCCTCGCCCGCCGTCTGCTGGCCGAGCCGGAAGTACAGCCGATTGGCCTGGGCGCTCGCGACTCGCTTCGCCTGGAAGCCGGCCTGTGCCTGTATGGCCACGACATGAATACCGAGACCACCCCAGTCGAGGCCAGCCTGCTGTGGGCGATTTCCAAGGTGCGCCGTGCCGACGGTGCACGTGCTGCCGGGTTCCCCGGTGCCGAGGCCATCTTCGCCCAGCAGCGCGATGGCGTGGCACGCAAACGCGTCGGGCTGCTGCCGCAAGAACGTACGCCCGTTCGTGAGGGTGCGGATATTGTCGATGCAAACGATAAACCGGTCGGTAAAGTCTGCAGCGGCGGCTTTGGCCCGACACTCGGTGCACCTGTAGCAATGGGTTATATCGATAGTGAACATGCTGCAGTCGACACACCGCTGTTTGCCGTGGTGCGGGGCAAGAAGGTTGCCTTGAAAGTCAGCAAAATGCCTTTCGTAGCACAACGTTACTACCGGGGTTGAAACGGCTTTGTGAAGGTTACGGGCAGGCTCGACATATTCGTTTTCGAACCTGCCCAATAACTTTTGAACATGGCGCCAGGCCAGGCGCCATGCCGTTTCCGTCAAATCGGTCGGTTATCGGCAAACGGCTGATTTTCCATACGACCAAGGGCTTGTTTTTCGCTCGGGAGTTGGCGTAGAGTCACTGCACTGTGTTTGCATGGGTCGCAACAGTTCGTGACCTGGGCCAGTAGCCGAGATTTGCTACAACCCGTTCGACGTCTCTTACTTTCCTGCAACCCAGCCCAGTAATCTTTCGCTTACAAACAAGTGCGAAAGAAACTGTCATCAAAATTTAAGCTTCATAGGAAATAAGACAATGGCTGAGCGTCAGAACGGTACCGTCAAGTGGTTCAATGACGAAAAAGGTTACGGCTTCATCACCCCAGAAAGCGGTCCGGATCTGTTCGTGCACTTCCGCGCTATCGAAGGCAACGGCTTCAAGAGCCTGAAAGAAGGCCAGAAGGTTACCTTCGAAGCAGTCCAGGGCCAGAAAGGCATGCAGGCTGACAAAGTTCAGGTCGCCGGCTAAGCCGAACCCGACTTCGAGAAAAGCCCCTGCCAAGTGCAGGGGCTTTTTTTTGCCCGTAGAATAGCGGCTTCGTCTTCTGGAGCCGTCCCGCATGTCCAAGCCTCTGCTCACCCCTCAGGGAGATTTTCCACCGGTCGGCCTGGGCCGGCGCCTGGCAGCGATGTTCTATGACTTTTTGCTGTGCACGGCCCTGCTGATCGTGACCGCTGGCGCCTACAAAATGATCCAGATGGCGATCATCGGCGAAGCACGCATGCGCGAGCTGACCGAGGCGGGGGCACTGGATGGCGACCCACTGCTGTCGACGGTGCTGCTGTTCGCCCTGTTCGGCTTCTTTGCCAAGTTCTGGACCCATGGCGGGCAGACCCTGGGCATGCAGGTATGGGGCGTGCGCGTGCAGAACGCCGATGGTTCGGCCATCAGCCTGTGGCAGGCGCTGCTGCGCTTTGTGGTCTCGATCGCCTCATGGCTGTGCCTGGGGCTGGGGTTCTTCTGGGTGTTGATCGACAAGCGCAAGCGGGGCTGGCATGACATCTATTCGGAGAGCCAGCTGGTGCGGGTGCCGAAGCTGAAGAAATAACGTGAGAGTACGCCGTTTTGGATGCTGCGCCTGTTAGATCGAGCGCCGCCCGCGCGGCGC
>NZ_BCBJ01000014.1:0-12990 GCF_001320605.1 Pseudomonas sp. NBRC 111133
AAAAAAACCAGCCCGAAGGCTGGTTTCTCATCACCACGCGGGCCAATCAGCCACGCGGTTTACCGCGACCACGGCCTGCCGGCTTGTCACCTTCAGGCTTGCTCGGGCGCTTGCGCATTTCGCTCGGGCGCTCGGCCACCGTGCTGCCTCGGGTGTTTTTACGCGGGGCCTCTTCACGCGGCTGACGCGCCGGCCGTTCACTGGTCGCGGCACCTTCGTGGGCCGGGCGCAGGTTGCGCACACGCTCGCCACGGCCCAGCGGGCGGGTCGATTTGCGCTGCAGGCGCTCCATCTTGTCCTTGGCCTTGAGCTTCATGGCAGGCAGCGCAACCGGCTGCAGGCCCACTTCCGCGGCCAGGATGTCGATTTCGCCCTGGGTCATTTCACGCCAGCGGCCCATCGGCAGGTCGGAGTTGAGGAACACCGGGCCGAAACGCACGCGCTTCAGGCGGCTGACCACCATGCGCTGGGATTCCCACAGGCGACGTACCTCACGGTTACGGCCTTCCATCACCACACAGTGGTACCAATGGTTGAAGCCTTCGCCACCCGGTGCCTTCTGGATGTCGGTGAACTTGGCCGGGCCGTCTTCCAGCATCACGCCGGCTTTCAGCCGTTCGATCATTTCGTCATCGACTTCACCGCGCACACGTACCGCGTACTCACGGTCCATCTCGTAGGACGGGTGCATCAGGCGGTTGGCCAGTTCACCGTCGGTGGTGAACAGCAACAGGCCAGTGGTGTTGATGTCGAGGCGGCCGATGTTGATCCAGCGGCCTTCTTTTGGCCGTGGCAGGCGGTCGAACACGGTCGGGCGGCCTTCCGGGTCGTCACGGGTGCAGATTTCGCCATCGGGCTTGTTGTACATGATCACCCGGCGAGTGGCCTCGGCGGCCTCCTCACGCTTGATCAGCTTGCCGTCTACGGCAATGGCGTCGTGCAGGTCGACGCGCTGGCCAAGGGTGGCCTCGACGCCGTTGACCTTGATGCGGCCCTGGCTGATCCAGGCTTCGACGTCACGGCGCGAACCCACGCCAATGCGTGCCAGCACTTTTTGCAGCTTTTCGCCGGATGGCGGGGTGATTTCGGTATCTTGCAGGTCTTGCTCACTCATCTGGGCACCTCCCGGTGTAGGAATGAAAACAGGTTTTTTGGCGACGAGCGCGCCAAAAGGCCGCGCATCATACGCGGTTTGGCGGGGGAACGCACTGGAGGGTAGAGGGTTTTGTGGGCTTTGGCTGGGGTTTCTGCCTAATGGTGGTGTATGGGCAACAGCAGATCAGGGCTGTAACTTGCCCTCCTCTTCCACCGAGGCCTCAGGCTCTTCCTCGCGCAAATCATCAAAGTCGGTCTTCAGCCCTTCTTCCATGGCATCCAGCTCCACCAGCAAGCTACGGAAGCTGGTTTCCTCCTTTGGCTCAACACCCTCTTCTTCCTCCCCAAGGCTGGCATCTGCCAACGCCTGCAGGTGCGCCGGCACTGGCGCATCGTCCGGGTCGAGCACCGGCTCCGGCTCCATCTCGCGCAGCTCGGCCAAGGCCGGCAGCTCATCCAGGCTCTTGAGGTTGAAGTGGTCAAGAAACGCCTTGGTGGTGGCAAACATCGCCGGCCGCCCGGGCACTTCGCGGTAGCCGACCACGCGAATCCACTCGCGCTCCATCATGGTCTTGATGATGTTGCTGTTCACCGCCACGCCCCGCACGTCCTCGATCTCGCCGCGGGTGATGGGCTGGCGGTAGGCAATCAGCGCCAGGGTTTCGAGCAGCGCACGTGAATAGCGTTGCGGGCGCTCTTCCCACAGGCGCCCGACCCAGGGCGCATAGTCCTCGCGGATTTGCAGGCGGTAGCCGCTGGCCACTTCCTTGAGCTCGAACGCTCGGCCACTGCACGAATTGCCCAGCACGTCCAGGGCCTGCTTGAACACCTTGGGTTCTGGGCGCTCGGCCTCTTCGAACAGCTCGTACAGGCGTTCCAGGGACTGCGGTTTGCCCGACGCCAGCAAGAAAGCTTCGATCAGCGACGCCAGGTCGCGAGGGTCATTCAGGTTCATCAGGTTCTTCAACAAGCGCCGGGCGGAGCCGCACGTGAATGGCGGCGAAAGGTTCATTCTGCACCAGTTCGATCAGCGATTCCTTCACCAGCTCGAGAATCGCCATGAAGGTGACCACCACGCCCAGCTTGCCCTCTTCGGCGGCAAACAACTCGACAAACGGCACGAAAGCACCGCCCTTGAGGCGCTCCAGCACCTGGCTCATGCGCTCGCGGGTAGACAGCGTTTCACGGGTGATCTGGTGGCTTTCGAACAGGTCGTTGCGGCGCATCACCTCGGCCATGGACACCAGCAACTCTTCCAGGCTGACCTGCGGCAACAGCTTGCGCACCTTGGCCTGCGGCGCCTCAAGGCGTGGCACCACCACATCGCGGCCTAGCCGTGGCAATTCATCGATGCCTTCGGCGGCGGCCTTGAAACGCTCGTACTCCTGCAGGCGGCGGATCAGTTCGGCGCGTGGGTCGCCCTCTTCTTCCTCAACATCGGCCGAACGCGGCAGCAGCATGCGCGACTTGATCTCGGCAAGCATGGCGGCCATCACCAGGTACTCGGCGGCCAGTTCAAGGCGCACGCTCTTCATCAGCTCCACATAGCCCATGTACTGGCGGGTGATTTCCGCCACCGGGATGTCGAGAATGTCGATGTTCTGCTTGCGAATCAGGTACAGCAGCAGGTCCAACGGGCCTTCGAAAGCTTCGAGGATGACTTCCAGCGCGTCCGGCGGGATGTACAGGTCCAGCGGCAGCTGGGTCAGGGCTTCGCCGTAGACCAGGGCCAACTGCAACTGCCGAGGCGCTTCGGCCAGCTCGGCCGGTGCCTCGGGCATTTCCACCTGGCTCACGCGTTGACCAGGAACGGCGTGGGGTCGCCGCAGCCTTCGCGGATCAGCTCAGGCTCATCGCCCGACAGGTCGATGATGGTAGAGGCCTTGAGGTCGCCGAAGCCGCCATCGATCACCAGGTCGACGTGATGCTCCAGGCGCTCACGGATTTCGTAAGGGTCGGTCATCGGCTCGGTGTCGCCCGGCAGGATGAGGCTCACGCTCATCAACGGCTCGCCCAGCTCGGCCAGCAAGGCCAGGGTGATGGCATGGTCCGGCACCCGTAGCCCGATGGTGCGGCGTTTATCGTGCAACAGCAGGCGCGGCACTTCACGCGTGCCGTTGAGGATGAACGTGTAAGGCCCCGGCACATGCGCCTTGAGCAGGCGGAAGGTGCCGGTGTCGACCTTGGCGTACAACCCCAGTTGCGACATGTCGCAGCACATCAGGGTGAAGTTGTGCGTCTTGTCCAGCCCGCGTAGGCGCCGCACCCGTTCGATGGCCGCCTTGTCACCCATCTGGCAACCCAGCGCATAGGCCGAGTCAGTCGGATACACCACCACGCCGCCCTTGCGGATGATCTCGACGGCCTGTTTTATCAGGCGCGCCTGTGGGTTCTCCGGATGTATCTGGAAAAATTGGCTCACGTAGTCGTCCTGTTCATAGCGCCAAAGGCTGTTCATGGCTGAATCGACGCCACAAAGGTGGCAAGTCCTCGGGCAAAGGCCGATAGGCACCGATCTCGCCCCAGGTGCCGGGGCCGTGGAAGTCACTGCCAGCGCTTGCCAGCAGGCCGAACTCACGGGTAAGGATGGACAGGGTGCCCACCTGCTCGGCCGGCATCATTCCGTTGACCACCTCAAGTGCCTGCCCGCCTGCCTGAATATAGTCGGCAATCAGCCGTCTGCGCTTGCTGCGGGTCAGATCGTAATGCATGGGGTGCGCCAGGCTCACCCACGCTTTGGACTGGCGCAGGGTGGCGACAGTTTCGTCGAGGGTCGGCCAGTGCTGCTTGACGTCGCCCAGCTTGCCGGCGCCCAGCCACTTGCGAAACGCTTCGCCACGGTCCTTGACGTGCCCGGCGCGCACCAGATACTCGGCAAAATGCGGGCGCGCCGGGGCGTTGCCGCTGTCGCCCAGCTCGTGCTGCACGGCACGGGCGCCTTCGAGGGTGCCAGGCATGCCCTTGGCGGCCAGCCGTTTGTCGATTTCTTCGGCGCGCAGCCAGCGGCCACGGTGCAGCGCTTCGATTGCCGCCAGCAAAGGCGGCGCGTCGAGCGGGAAGTCATAACCCAGCACATGGATGGTCGCACCACCCCAGGTGCACGACAGCTCGACGCCGCTAACCCAGCGCATGCCCCGCTCGATGCAGGCCTGGCGTGCTTCGGGCAGGCCTTCGATGGTGTCATGGTCGGTCAGTGCCAGCGTTTGCACCCCGTGCTCATGGGCCCGGGCAACCAGTACCGAGGGCGACAGGGCGCCGTCGGAGGCCGTGCTGTGACAGTGCAGATCAACATTCATGGAGGAGCGCTTTCGCTGGAATCGATGTTTGTTATTATGCCGTCACATCCCGATTCTGGCTGCCATTGTGAAACAATTCATCGATTTCATCCCGCTGCTGCTGTTCTTCATCGTCTACAAGCTGGACCCGCGCCCCCTGGAAGTCGCCGGCCACAGCTTCGAATTCGGCGGTATCTACAGCGCCACGGCCATGCTGATCATCAGCTCGCTGGTGGTGTATGGCGCGCTGTTCCTGCGCCAGCGCAAGCTTGAAAAGGGCCAGTGGCTGACCCTGGTGGCCTGCCTGGTGTTCGGCGGCCTGACCCTGACGTTCCACAGTGAAACCTTCCTGAAGTGGAAGGCGCCGGTGGTGAACTGGCTGTTCGCCCTGGGCTTTGCCGGCAGCCACTTCATCGGTGATCGGGTGCTGATCAAGCGCATCATGGGCCACGCGCTGACACTGCCCGATGCCATCTGGGCGCGCCTGAACGTGGCCTGGATCGCCTTCTTCCTGTTCTGCGGCGCGGCCAACCTGTTCGTCGCCTTCACCTTCCAGGACTTCTGGGTGGACTTCAAGGTGTTCGGCAGCCTGGGCATGACCGTGATCTTCCTGGTGGCGCAAGGCGTGTACCTGTCGCGCCACCTGCACGACGACCCTTCTACCTCCAAACCCAAGGATTGACATGCTCTACGCCATCATCGCCAGCGACGTCGCAAACTCCCTGGAAAAGCGCCTGGCTGCCCGCCCGGCGCATATCGAACGCCTGCAGCAGCTCAAGGCCGAAGGCCGCGTGGTACTGGCCGGCCCGCACCCGGCCATCGACAGCAACGACCCGGGCGAAGCGGGCTTCAGCGGTAGCCTGATCGTTGCCGAGTTCGAAAACCTGGCGGCGGCGCAGGCTTGGGCCGATGCCGATCCGTACATTACTGCGGGTGTGTACGACAAGGTGGTGGTCAAGCCGTTCAAGCAAGTGCTGCCTTGATCTGAGACCGCGCCGCCTGCTTCGCGGGCAAGCCCGCTCCCCCAGGTACGGTGCAAGCTTCGGCATCGGTGCAGTCCCTGTAGGAGCGGGCTTGCCCGCGAAGAAGGCGACGCGGTAGAGGCAGTTACACAGTTGCCATCAGTCTGCGGTATCTTTGCCACTGGCGGACCGAATAGCCGCCGTCATTGGTTGAATTGAGTGAGTCATGAGCGAGCTGTTACTGATTGATGATGACCAAGAGCTGTGCGAGCTGCTCGGCAGCTGGCTGACCCAGGAAGGGTTCACCGTACGTGCCTGCCACGATGGCCAGAGCGCACGCCAGGCCCTGGCCGAACACGCCCCGGCTGCTGTCGTGCTGGACGTGATGCTGCCCGATGGCAGCGGCCTGGAACTGCTCAAGCAGTTGCGCAGCGAACATACCGAACTGCCGGTATTGATGCTCTCCGCCCGTGGCGAGCCGCTGGACCGCATCCTTGGCCTCGAATTGGGTGCCGACGACTACCTGGCCAAACCCTGCGACCCACGTGAGCTCACCGCCCGCCTGCGCGCCGTACTGCGCCGCAGCCACCCCACCGCCACCACCAGCCAGGTGGAGCTGGGCGACCTGGTGTACAGCCCTGCCCGTGGCGTGGCCAGTATCGATGGCCGCGAAATGACCCTGACCCTGTCCGAGAGCCGCATTCTCGAAGCGCTGCTGCGCCAGCCCGGCGAGCCGCTGGACAAACAGGAGCTGGCGCAAATCGGCCTGGGCCGCAAGCTGACCCTGTACGACCGCAGCCTGGACATGCATGTCAGCAACCTGCGCAAGAAGATTGGCCCCCACGCCGATGGCCGGCCACGCATCGTGGCGTTGCGCAGCCGTGGCTACTACTACTGCCTGTAAATAGCTACAAGCTACGAGCTGCAAGCTAGAAGAAAGAGCAGGATCGCAATCGGCTTCACCTGCAGCTTGAGGCTTGGAACTTGAAGCTGTTCTTTACCGAGCCTTTACCATCCCCTGACTGCGCTTGACGGTGATCTCCCTAGACTGTGCTCATCCGGTAACCACCGGCCTATGAAAGGAGAGACACCATGCGCAAGACCCTTATCGCCCTGATGTTCGCCGCCGCCCTGCCGACCATGGCCATGGCCATGCCTGACGGCGGCCCGCGTCACGACGGCCCACATCATCGCGGTGATGCGCCTTTCCATCAGCTGGACCTGAGCCGCGACCAGCGCCAGCAGATCGGCAAGCTGATGGGCGAGCAGATGCAACAGCGCCGCGACATCACCGAGCGCTACCTGTCCAAGCTGCCGGCCGCCGACCAGAAAGCCATGAAGGACGAGCTGAAAGCCAGCCGCGACAAGACCGACAGCGCCGTGCGCAACCTGCTCAAGCCTGAGCAGCAGAAGAAGTTCGACGAACTGCAAAAGGAACGCGCCGCCAAGAAAGCCGAGTGGCAGGAGTTCCAGGCCTGGAAAGCTGAAAAAGGCACCAAGGCTCAGTAAGCTGTCTGCCCAATGCCCGGCCCGCATCACTGCGGGCCGGGCTTTTCCGTTTAGGAGGTGCACTTGCGTTCACTGTTCTGGCGCATCCTGGCCAGTTTCTGGCTGGCCATTACCCTGGTCGCAGGCCTGTCGATCCTGTTGGGCCACATGCTCAACCAGGACGCCTGGATCCTCAGCCGTCACCCGGGCCTGAATACCTTGGCCAGCAAGTGGGCCAAGCATTACGAGCAGGAAGGCCTGGATTCGGCACAGCACTTCCTGGAACGGCGCAAAGACCGCTACAAGATCGACGTGCAAGTGCTCGACGACAGTGGCGAAGCCGTGGTGCCCGGCACCTTCCCGCGCCGTGCTGCGGCCTTCGAAGCGCGCCAGCACGATGACCAGCGGCGCCTGCCGTGGCGCAGGCTGACCGAGGAATACACCAGCCCCGACACCGGCGAAACCTACCTGCTGATCTACCGCATCCCCCACCCGGCACTGGATGCCTGGCACCGCGAAAGCCTGATGTGGCCGCTCAGTGCATTGGGCATTGCCTTGGTTGTGCTGACGTTGTTCAGCCTACTGGTGACCCTGTCCATTACCCGCCCACTCAGCCGCCTGCGCAGCGCGGTGCATGACCTGGGGCAGACCACCTACCAGCAAAACAGCCTGGCGCGGCTGGCAGCGCGGCGCGACGAGTTCGGTGTGCTGGCCAAGGACTTCAACAAGATGGGCGCGCGCCTGCAAAGCACCATCGGCAGCCAGCGCCAGTTGCTGCGCGATGTGTCCCACGAGTTGCGCTCCCCATTGGCCCGGCTGCGAATTGCCCTGGCGCTGGCCGAGCGCGCCGGGCCCGAGCAGCGGGAAACCCTGTGGCCACGCCTGACCCGCGAGTGCGACCGCCTGGAAGACCTGATCAGCGAAATTCTGGCCCTGGCCCGGGTGGATGCCGAGCAGGCTCATGCCGAACCGGTCGACCTCAACGCCCTGCTGGGCAGCGTGCGCAAGGATGCCTTGCTCAGCGCGCCCGACCAGGATGTGCGCCTTGAAGCGCAGCCTGGCTTGACCTTGCAAGGTTGGCCGACGCTGATCGAGCGGGCCGTGGACAACCTGCTGCGCAACGCCTTGCGCTTCAATCCGGTCGGGCAGCCGGTAGAAGTGAATGCAGTGCGTGAGCAGGACCGCATAGTGATAAGCGTGCGTGACCATGGACCGGGGGCGGCAGCAGAACATCTGGTGCAACTGGGGGAACCGTTCTTCCGTGCACCGGGGCAGGAGGCGCCGGGGCATGGGCTGGGACTGGCGATTGCGCGCAAGGCGGCGGAGCGCCATGGCGGGAGCCTGGTTCTGGACAATCATCCACAAGGTGGGTTTGTGGCCAGGCTGGAGTTGCCTGTGGCGGAGGCTGCTGGCAGTTGAGGTGATGTCAAGGCCACTGGCCCTTTCGCGGGCTTGCCCGCGAAAGGGCCGGATGCCCTGATACAGCAATCAAGCCAAGCCCGCGTTATTCGCCCCAGACGCTGACGAAATCAGCCGTTTCCAGGATCGGCGCGGTACGCGGCTCGGTCAGCGGCGTGCCGACATACAGGTACCCGATCAACTCCTCGTTCTCGGCCAACCCCAACCCCTTGTGCACATGGGCATCAAATGCCATGTCCCCGGTACGCCACACCGCGCCGATACCCTGCGCATGCGCGGCAATCAGGATGCCATGCGCCGCACAGCCCGCCGCCAGGCGCTGTTCAGACTTCGGCACCTTGAAGTGATCCTGCAGCTTGGCCACCACCACAATCAGCAACGGCGCCCGCAACGGCATGGCGCGGGCCTTGTCCAGCGCGGCCTGGCTGGCGTCGCCCTTGCTCTGCACGGCTTCGGCAAACAGCTCGCCCAGCTTCTCGCGGCCCTGGCCTTCAATGGTCAGAAAGCGCCATGGGCGCAGCTGGCCGTGGTCCGGGGCGCGCAACGCGGCCTGGAACAGCGCCTCGCGCTGAGCGGCATTGGGCGCCGGGTCGGTCAGGCGTGGCACGGAAACACGGTTGAGCAATGCGTCGAGAGCCTCCATCGGCTACCCTCCTGGCAGTTGAATGTGCGGCCATTCTCAAGCTGCTAGCCATAAGCTGCAAGCTTCAAGCAGAAGCAGGCCGGCGTACGTTGCTCTTTCTTGCAGCTTGAAGCTCGTAGCTTGCAGCTCACCAACCCATAGGTAGAATGGCGCCCTTCCGAATCGAGTCAGAGCAGATCACATGGCGTTGCCGACCTTAAGGATCATTGGTTTCATCATCGGCATCTTCCTGATTACCCTCGCCGTCAGCATGGCCGTGCCCATGGCGACCCTGGTAATTTTCGAACGCACCGGTGACATGCCGTCGTTCCTCTGGTCGAGCCTGATCACCTTCATCGCCGGGCTGGCCCTGGTGGTGCAGGGGCGCCCCGAACATGTGCATCTGCGCCCACGCGACATGTACCTGCTGACGGTCAGCAGCTGGCTGGTGGTGTGCGTGTTCGCCGCCCTGCCGTTCCTGCTGACCCAGCACATCAGCTACACCGACGCCTTCTTCGAAAGCATGTCGGGCATCACCGCCACCGGCGCCACCGTGCTCAGCGGGCTCGACACCATGTCACCCGGCATTCTCATGTGGCGCTCGATGCTGCACTGGCTTGGCGGTATCGGCTTCATCGCCATGGCGGTGGCGATCCTGCCGCTGCTGCGCATCGGTGGCATGCGCCTGTTCCAGACCGAATCGTCCGACCGCTCGGAAAAGGTCATGCCGCGCTCGCACATGGTCGCCAAGTCGATCGTGGGGGTGTACGTCGGTTTCTCGATCCTTGGCTCGCTGGCCTTCTGGTGGGCAGGCATGAGCCCGTTCGATGCGATCAACCACGCCATGTCGGCGATCTCTACCGGCGGTTTCTCCACCTCTGACCAGTCGCTGGCGAAATGGGACATCCCGGCCGTGCATTGGGTGGCGGTAGTGGTGATGATCATGGGCAGCCTGCCGTTTACCCTTTACGTAGCGACCCTGCGTGGCAACCGCAAGGCACTGATCCGCGACCAGCAGGTGCAGGGTTTACTGGGCATGTTGCTGGTCACCTGGCTGGTGCTGGGTACCTGGTACTGGTACAGCACCAACCTGCACTGGCTCGACGCCCTGCGCCATGTGGCGCTGAACGTGACCTCGGTGGTAACCACCACCGGCTTCGCCCTGGGCGACTACAGCCTGTGGGGCAACTTCTCGCTGATGCTGTTCTTTTACCTGGGTTTCGTGGGCGGCTGCTCCGGCTCGACGGCGGGCGGTATCAAGATTTTCCGTTTCCAGGTGGCCTACATCCTGCTCAAGGCCAGCCTTAACCAACTGATCCACCCGCGCGCGGTGATCAAGCAGAAATACAACGGCCACCGCCTCGATGAAGACATCGTGCGTTCGATCCTGACGTTCTCGTTCTTCTTCGCCATCACCATCTGCGTCATGGCCCTGCTGCTGTCGCTGCTGGGCGTGGACTGGATGACCGCACTGACCGGTGCCGCCGGTACGGTTTCGGGCGTGGGCCCGGGGCTGGGCGAAGTGATCGGCCCGTCGGGCAACTACGCCACGCTGCCGGACGCAGCCAAGTGGATTCTGGCGGCCGGCATGCTGCTCGGCCGACTGGAAATCATTACGGTGCTGGTGCTGTGTATGCCGGCGTTCTGGCGTCACTGACCGCGTCGGCCTCCGCGCCCATACGGGCACGGTACTCACTCGGCGTGGCATCGAACCAGCGGCGGAATGCCCGGTAGAAGTTGCTGGGATCGGCAAAACCCAGCAGGTATGCGGCCTCCAGCAGGGTCATGCCCGGTTGGGCCAGGTACTGCTCGGCCAGCTCGCGGCGGGTGTCGTCGAGCAAGGTCTGGAAGCTGGTGCCCTCCTCCTGCAGCCGCCGCTGCAAGGTACGCTGCGACAGGTGCAGGGCCTGCGCCAGGGTCGCGCGCTTGGGCTCGCCCTGCGGCAGGATGCGGCACAGCACCTGACGCACGCGGTGGGTAACCCGGCTTTCGGAAAAACGGGCCAGGTACTCCCCGGCAAAACGGTCATGCAACACCGCCATGGCCTCATTGGCAGTGGGCAGCGGCGCCTCCATGTCGGCCCGTTCGAACACCAGTGCATCGTGCGGCGCACCGAACACCAGCGGCGAATGAAACGCCACCTTGTACGGTTCGATATTCTTCGGCTGAGGCCCCTGCACCAGCACCCGCCTCGGCTGCACCGGGCGGCCGCTGAGCCATTTGCTCAGTGCCAGCGCGCAAGCCAGCGAGGCCTCGGCGCTGTGCCGCGTGGGTGGCAGGTGGTCGCCGTGTACGGTCAGGATCAGGGAATAACCTTCAGGGCCAAGCACGAAGCTCAGGTCCGAGCTTTCGGCGATGATGCGCTGGTAACGCACCAGGCGCTCGAAGCCTTCGGCCAGCGTACGGCTGGACATCAACGCATAGCCCACCACATGGAACGACGCCGGGCGTACCACCCGCGCCATGTTCAAGCCGATGGCCTCATTACCCGACAGCTCCACCGCCAGCTGCCAGAGCCGGGTCATGGAGTCTTGCGGGAAGCGGGCGTCAGGGTCGTCGAGAGCCGCGAAGTCCAGCCCCAGCTGCTTGAACATGGCCTGGCAGTCCAGCCCTTCCAGTTCGAGTGCCTTCACAATCCCTGATGCCCAACTGGCTGACGTGGTTCTTTCGCTCATGACAGGCTTCTTTCTACCGACCGCTCCTGCGGTGAACCCCAAGGATACTCAATTGGCGCCTATTGTCACTGGTAGGCCCCGCCAATCACTCTAGACTCGAATCAGGCTCCACGCCGTGCATCTTGTCCAGAAGTATTAATCCCGGAGCACTGCCATGAACCGCACAGCGCAGTTTCGCAGTTTTGCCGAGTTCTATCCGTACTACCTGGGGGAACACAGCAACCCCACCTGCCGCCGCCTGCACTTTGTCGGCACCAGCGTGGTGATTGCCTTGCTGGCCTATACCATCGGCAGTGGCAAGTGGTTGCTGTTGCTGGCCGTGCCACTGTTCGGCTATGGCTTTGCCTGGGTCGGGCATTTCTTTTTCGAAAAGAACCGGCCGGCAACCTTTACCTATCCGCTTTACAGCCTGATAGGGGATTTCGTGATGTTCAGGGATATCCTGCTGGGAAAGATCAGCCTGTAGGCATCAGGGCTGCACAGCAGCCCTCTATGCCGGTTCTCGCATCGCCGCGGCTACCTGCGCTTCCCGTGCCTGGGCATCCGCCAGGCGGTACAGCTCGATGCTGCCATCCCAATGCTCGATCAGCGCCGTGCATGACTCCACCCAATCACCGCAATTGAGGTACTCCACCTCGCCTAACTTGCGGATTTCAGCGTGATGAATGTGCCCACACACCACACCGTGAAAACCACGACGGGTGCACGCGTGGGCAATGGCATCCTCGAAGTCGCTGATGAAGTTCACCGCGCCTTTCACCTTGTGCTTGAGGTACGCCGACAGTGACCAGTAGCCATAGCCGTACCGCGCACGCCAGTGATTGAGCCAGCGGTTAAGCACCAAGGTGAACTCGTAGGCGCGGTCACCGAGGAACGCCAGCCAGCGGTGATAACGGGTAATCACGTCGAACTGGTCGCCATGAATCACCAGCAGCCGACGACCATCAGCGGTCAGGTGCTCAGCCTCATCCACCAGCTGGATGTTGCCCAGTATCAACGTGGAGTAACGGCGCAGAAATTCATCATGATTGCCGGTGACATAGATCACCTCGGTACCGCGCTTGCTCATGGTCAGTAGCCGGCGGATCACGTTGGTGTGAGCTTGCGGCCAGTAGATGCCGCCGCGCAGCTTCCAGCCATCGATGATGTCGCCGACCAGGTACACCCGGTCGGCCTGGTAGCCCTTGAGGAACTGCGACAGGTGCTCGGCCTGGCAGTCGCGAGTGCCCAGGTGCACGTCGGAGATCCACAAAGTGCGCACACGTTGCTTGCGCGAGGGACGGGACAGTTCGGCATGGGTCATGGGCAGGCTCCGGCGCAGTTTGCTGGAGACTGGCAGGCGCGCGTGACAGCGCCGTGGCAAAACGGTGACGAGTGATGGTGTGCCGGGAATGAGGCACAATGGCTGAATATGGCGAGCGTGATCGCCTCGACATTTCGAGCGCCTGTGAGAT
>NZ_BCBJ01000015.1:0-24183 GCF_001320605.1 Pseudomonas sp. NBRC 111133
TTCGCCGTGCTTGCCCTGGCCCTGTTCGCCAGCCTCGCCGGCCCGGGCTGGCAACGCCTGAGCAGTCAGGACATCCGCCGCCTGCTGCTCGGTGGTGTGCTGCTGGCCGGCCATTGGGTCAGCTTCTTCATCGCCGTCAAAGTCGGCGGCGTGGCCATCGCCACCCTCGGCTTCGCCAGCTTCCCGGCCTTTACCGTCATCCTCGAAGGCCTGCTGTTCCGCGAACGCATCCGCCGCAACGAGACCGTGCTGGTACTGCTGGTCAGCATTGGCCTGGTCTTGGTCACACCGGCCTTCGATCTGGCCAGCGAAGCCACGGGCGGCCTGCTCTGGGCACTGCTTTCCGGGTTGCTGTTCTCGCTGCTGTCACTCACCAACCGCGCCGGCTCCGGGCGCTTGCCTGCGGTTCAGGCTGCGCTGTGGCAAAACCTAGTGGTGGGCCTGTGCCTGCTGCCCTTCGCAGCACCCGGCCTGGCAGACGTGGCAACCATGGACTGGCTGTGGATCGCCCTGCTCGGTATCTTCTGCACCGGCGTGGCGCACAGCCTGTTCGTCGCCAGCCTGGCGGTGATCAAGGCGCGCACCGCCGCGGTGGTATTCGGTATGGAGCCGGTCTACGGCATTGCCGTGGCCTGGGTCGTGTTCGCCGAAACCCCCACGCTGCGCATGCTGCTGGGCGGCGCGCTGATCATCTTCGCCATCGTGCTGTCCAGCCGCCTGGCCGCCGAGCAGCCGCCCAAGCAGCCACTGCCCGAAGGTGCGTGATCAGCGGTCGTTATGGCCAAGGTCACGCTGAGGGTCGATCTGGTCGCGTACCCGCTGCTTCAGCACCTTGGCCTCGGGGAACCCGCCGTCGGCCTTGCGCTCCCAGATCTGCACGCCATTGCAGGTGATGCGGAAGATGCCGCCGATGCCCGGCTCCAGCGCCACCCGGCCAAGGTCGTCGGCAAAGGTGCTGAGCAGTTCCTGGGCCAGCCAGGCGGCACGCAGCAGCCATTGGCACTGGGTGCAATAAGTGATGACTATTTCGGGCTTGCTGTCGGCCATGGTGACGCATCTCCAGGTAAGGGGCCGCTTATACTAGCGGTCTTTAGCCCACGGTTTGAGACTCACGATGCGCCGTTTGCTGTTCTGCTTTCTGCTCTCCCTCACCAGCCTCACGGCAATTGCCGCCGAACCGGCCAGGCCCAAGGTCGGGCTGGTGTTGTCGGGTGGCGCGGCCCGTGGCCTGGCCCATATCGGCGTGCTCAAGGCCCTGGAAGAACAAGGCGTGCGCATTGACGCCATCGCCGGCACCAGCATGGGGGCTGTGGTCGGCGGGTTGTACGCCTCGGGGTACAGCGTCCAAGAGCTGGAAAAGCTCGCCACCACACTGGACTGGCAACAGGCGCTGTCCGATGCCCCACCGCGCAAGGACGTGCCGTTCCGGCGCAAGCAGGATGACCGCGATTTCCTCGTCAAACAGAAGCTCAGCTTTCGCGACGACGGCAGCCTAGGCCTGCCGCTGGGGGTCATCCAGGGCCAGAACCTCGCGCTGCTGCTGGAAAGCAAGCTGGCGCATACCGCCGACACACGCGACTTCGACAAGCTGCCCATCCCCTTTCGCGCCGTGGCCACCGACATTGCCAGTGGCGAAAAAGTGGTGTTCCGTCGCGGCCACCTGCCCCAGGTAATCCGTGCCAGCATGTCGATCCCCGCCGTGTTCGCCCCGGTCGAACTGGAGGGTCGCCTGCTGGTGGACGGCGGCATGGTCGACAACATCCCGCTGGACGTGGCCCGGGAAATGGGCGTGGATCTGGCCATCGTGGTCGACATCGGCACCCCGCTGCGTGACCGCAAGCAACTGGCCACGGTGGTCGACGTGCTCAACCAGTCGATCACCCTGATGACCCGGCGCAACTCGGAAGAGCAACTGGCCAGCCTGCACCGCGACGATATCCTCATCCAGCCTTCGCTGACTGCGTTTGGCGTAACCGACTTCGGCCGCGCCCGGGACATGATCGACGCTGGCTACCGCGCCACCCGCTTGCTCGACCCGCGCCTTGCCAGCCTGCGCCAGCCCGAAGACAGCAGCCTGGCGGTGGCCCGCTCGCCACGTCAGCGCACACCGGTGATTACCGCGATCCGGATCGAGAACGACTCCAAGGTCAGCGACGATGTCATCCGTTCCTACATTCGCCAGCCGATCGATGCCCCGCTGGAACTGGACCGCCTGCAGACCGACATGGGCACGCTGTATGGCCTGGACTACTTCGACCGGGTGCAGTACCGCGTGGCGCACAAGGGCGACGACAATACGCTGGTGATCAATGCCCGCGGCCGACGCGGCGGTACCGACTACCTGCGCCTGGGCCTGAACCTGTCGGACGACCTGCGTGGCGACAGCGCCTTCAACCTGGGTGCCAGCTACCGGGTCAACGGCATCAACAGCCTGGGTGCCGAATGGCTGACCCGTGGCCAGATCGGTGACCAGCAAGAGCTGTACAGTGAATTCTACCAGCCGCTGGACGTGGGCTCGCGCTACTTCATCGCACCGTACCTGGACTTCGGCTCGCAGAACATCGAGGCCACCCTGGACAACGACCCCATCGCCGAATACCGCCTGGAGCGCTACGGCTTTGGCCTGAACGTTGGCCGGCAGATCGGCACCAATGGCGAAGTGCGCCTGGGCGTGGGCAAGGCGTGGGGCGAGGCCGAGGTGCGCATCGGCGACCAGGACCTGCCCAAAGTCAGCTTCAACGAAGGTTTCTACGAGCTGAAGTACTCGTTCGACACCCTCGACAACGTGTACTTCCCCCACAGCGGCGAAGACATAGGCCTGACCCTGCGCAAGTACGACAAGTCGCTGGACTCGGACCAGGATTATCGGCAGTGGTTGTTCAACCTGGACAAGGCCATCAGCAGCGGGCCGAATACCTTCGTGCTGGGCGGGCGCTACGGGCGCACGCTGGATGACGCCGAAGTGGTGACGTCGAGCTTCGTGATCGGTGGCGCGCGGCAGCTGTCAGGGTTCCGCCAGGATTCGGTGTCGGGGCAGAACGTGAGCCTGATGCGCATGGTCTATTACCGCCGGCTGACGCCACGGGCCTACGTGCCGCTGGACTTCCCGCTGTACATTGGCGGGTCGCTGGAACGTGGGCGGGCGTGGAACAACGACAATGCGTTCGACAGCGGGTACATCAATGCGGCGAGTATCTTCCTGGGGCTGGAGACGCCTCTTGGGCCGCTGAACTTCAGCTATGGCACCAACAGTGCGCATGAGCAGGCGGTGTACCTGAACCTTGGGCATACCTTCTGAGCTATAAGCTGCAAGCTTCAAGTAGAAGCAGATCGAGCCGAAACAAAGATCTGTTTCTACTTGAGGCTTGCAGCTTAGGGCTTGCAGCTGTATTCAAGATTTCTCGAGGTTGGCCAGGATCTTCGCATGCACCCGCATGCACACCTGCAAGTCCGCCTCGTCCACCCCGGTAAACAGCTCCACCCGCAGTTGATTGGCAATGGTCTCGATCTGGTCGATCAGCGGCTTGGCCGGCGGGCACAGTACAATCTTCTTCGCCCGCCGGTCCTCCAGCACCGCCTGCCGACGCACCAACCCTTGTGCCTCAAGGCTGTCGAGCAAACGCGCCAGGGTCGGGCCTTCAACGCCCACGCTCTGGGCCAGCTCACGCTGGGTCGGGGCTTCTTCGAAACGGGCTAGGTGCAGCAACACCAGCCAGCGCGCCTGGGACAGGTTGAGCCCGGCCAGGCGGCGATCCAGTTCGGCACGCCAACCCCGGGACATCTGGGCCAGCTGCATGCCAAAGCGGTGTTGGTTGTCGGTCAGGGGCATAAGCAACTCATTGAATAGATCTAATTATTAGGCAGCTAACCATGGCCGGCGCCACGAGGCAAGGCTCGGACACGCTGGTGTGTTCGATAATCGTCAAAAAGCATGACAAAGGTCAGCAGATGGCGCTTGTGCCTTCGATCCTGCCGCCGTTTACAGCTCGAACTCCGCCGCCAACGCGGCGCGCACGCAATACAGCACGCCCTCCGGCACCCGGGCGCCGAACAACGGCGCAATGGCCGACACCGCTGGCAGCTCGCCTTCGCCATCCAGGAAGGCGTCCTGCACTTCCATCAGCAGGTCTTCCGGCAGGTCGAGGGCCTGGTCCAGGCTCAGTTCCTGGCGGCCCAGTGCCTCGGCCAGCAGGCTATACACGTTCTTCTCGCTGCAGTTGAGCTGCCCGGCGATCTGCGCCGGCGTCATGCCGGCGCGCGCCAGGCTGACCAACTCGTGGCGCAGGTCGAGCACCACTTTCGGCGCCTCGTCGGTGCCGCCACTGTTGTTCAGCACTTCGAGGAATGCCTGGCCATAGCGCTCCAGCTTGCGCGCACCCACGCCGCTGACCTGGGCCATGTCGCCGAGGCTGACTGGCCGGCTGCGCAGCATTTCCAGCAACGTCGAGTCGGGGAAGATGACGTAGGGGGGCACGCTGTGCTCCTCCGCCAGCTTGCGCCGCAAGGTACGCAGCGCTTCCCACAGCTCGCGCTCTTCGGCACGCACCAGCTGGCTGGCCGGGCTGCCGCCGCTGGACGACGAAGCCTTGGCCGTGGTCTGCGGCTTGAGGTCGCGGCGCAATTGCAGGGTGACCTCGCCACGCAGCAGTGGCCGGCAGCTGTCGGACAAGCGCAGGCCACCATAGCCCTCCAGGTCGATATCAACCAGGCCGCGCGCCACCAGTTGGCGGAACAGCGAACGCCACTCGACCTCGGCCAGGCCCTTGCCGACGCCGAAAACCGACAGCTTCTCGTGGCCGAAATTGCGTACCTTCTCGGTGTCCTTGCCCAGCAACACATCGACCAGGTGGCCGACGCCATAGCGCTGGCCCGTGCGGAACACCGCCGACAGGGCCTGGCGAGCCGGCTCGGTGGCGTCCCAGGTCTGGATCTTGTCGACACAGTTGTCGCAATGCCCGCAGGGCTGTTCGAGGGTTTCGTCGAAATAGGCCAACAGAGACTGGCGGCGGCAGCGGGTTTCCTCGCAGAGCGCCAGCATGGCATCGAGCTTGTGCTGCTCGATGCGTTTGTGGCGATCGTCACCTTCGGAGTTCTGCAGCATCTGCTTGAGCATCACCATGTCCTGCAGGCCGTAGGCCATCCAGGCATCGGAGGGCAGGCCGTCACGGCCGGCACGGCCGGTTTCCTGGTAATAGGCCTCAAGCGACTTGGGCAGGTCGAGGTGGGCAACGAAGCGCACGTTGGGCTTGTCGATGCCCATGCCAAACGCAATGGTGGCGACCATGATCAGCCCTTCCTCGTTGAGGAAGCGGTGCTGGTTGGCCGCGCGCGTCTCGGCAGCCAGGCCAGCGTGGTACGGCAATGCCGGGAAGCCTTGGTCACAGAGGAAGGCGGCGGTTTCGTCGACCTTCTTGCGCGACAGGCAGTAGACGATACCTGCGTTGCCACGGCGCTCGCCCAGAAAGGCCATCAGCTGCTTGCGCGGCGCTTCCTTGGGCACGATGCGGTAGAAAATGTTGGGCCGGTCGAAGCTCGACAGGAAGCGCTCGGCGCCTTGCAGGTGCAGGCGCTGGACGATTTCCTCGCGGGTTCGCATGTCGGCGGTGGCGGTCAGCGCAATACGCGGCACATGCGGGAACAGCTCGGCCAGCTGGCCCAGTTGCAGGTACTCGGGGCGGAAGTCGTGGCCCCATTGCGAGACGCAGTGGGCTTCGTCAATGGCAAACAACGAAATGTCCAGGTCACGCAGGAAGTCGAGCATGCGCGGCTGCACCAGGCGCTCCGGCGCCAGGTACAGCATCTTCACTTCGCCACGGCGCAGGCGCCCGGCCAGGTCACGCTGCTGCTCAGGGGTCAGCGTGGAGTTCAACGCAGCCGCCGGCACGCCCAGCTCGTCAAGGGTGGCAACCTGGTCATCCATCAGCGCGATCAGCGGCGAAACCACCACCGTCAGGCCCGGGCGCAGCAGCCCCGGTACCTGGAAGCACAACGACTTGCCGCCGCCGGTGGGCATCAGCACCAGGGCATCGCCGCCATTGGCCACGCATTCGATGATTGCTGCCTGGCGCCCTCGGAAACTGTCGTAGCCGAAGATGTCCTTGAGAACGCGCTGAGCCTGTTCGAGCATGTGCAACTCCAAATCGCCGTACCATCCTGGAAACAGGCTGGACGAAAAACCCGCCCCGCACACGCCAAAAGCGTAAGCGGTTTTTGCCAGGCGACCGGTAAACCCTGCCCCTGGATGAAAAACCGTGGAGTATACCGCAGCACCGCACCGCGCAGGGCACCACGGTGATAGACGTTCCCTTTGCCCCGCTGCCGCTGCAAGGTGCTAGAATTCGTTATCGTTTATTCCCCAAGGTAGCCCTGTAATGTCCTTCGCCGAGCAACTGACCCGCCTGCAAGCCTTCCTCGACGCCGACGAGCTGCACGAAGAAGCGCTGGACTATGTCGCCGCACACGGCTACCTCACCGCCCTGTCGATCAACGCCGAGGATGTACCGGAACGCGAGTGGATCGACGCCCTGTTCGCCGAAGAGCCGCACTACAGCAGCGATGCCCAGCGCACCGAAATCGAGGCGACGCTGGTTGCCCTCAAGGCGCTCATCGCCCGCCAGCTGGCCAGCGACGACGAATTCGAACTGCCATGCGACCTGGACCTGACCGACGAGCCGGACGATTCCGACCTGCGCGGCTGGTGCATCGGCTTCATGGAAGGCGTGTTCCTGCGTGAAGAAGCCTGGTTCGAGAACGCCGAAGAAGAAGTCAGCGAGATGCTGCTGCCGATCATGGTCGGCTCGGGCCTGTTCGACGAACAGCCAGAGTTCGCCGACATCGCCAGCAACGCCAACCTGCAGGACGACATGATCGTACAGATCCCCGAAGCGCTGACCGCGCTGTTCCTGCTGCTGCACGCCCCTGACGAAAAACCGGCGCTGCTCAAGCCACGCCACCACTAATCTGCCTGTGCGCTACCTGCTGCTGGCCATCGGCTGGCTCAGCGTTGCGCTGGGGGTGTTGGGAATTTTCCTGCCGGTACTGCCCACCACCCCCTTCCTGCTATTGGCGGCAGCCTGCTTTGCCCGCAGCTCGCCGCGCTTTCACCACTGGCTGGTCAACCACCCCAAGCTCGGGCCGTGGATTCGCGACTACCTCAGTGGTGAAGGCATTCCCCTCAAAGGCAAGGTCTACGCCATCGGCCTGATGTGGGCCAGCATTGGTCTGTCGTGCTATCTGGTTCCCCTCTTCTGGGCGCGCACATTCATGCTGACCAGCGCCGTGCTGGTCAGCCTGTATATCCTCAGACAGAAAACCCTGCACACGCCAAAGTGACATTTTTTTGTCGCCAAATATCACTTTCGCCTAACGGATATTTCCTTTATCCAGAATAATTCTGAAACCGCACGAAAGCCTTGCAGACACTGGCTTGGAACGCGTTACGCGTATTCGCTTTCAGTACTTATCGGTCTCTTTTTTAGAGAAAAACGATCTTATATTTAAATTTTATATGAATAAATCTTCTTATGTATCGCGTTGAATGTACTTAGCTGTGTTGTTAAAAACCTGCAACACTATACGCGATAACATTATCGTCATTTTTTTGGCGAGCAGCAGGATCAATTCCAGGATCAGGGAGATGTACCATGCGCGTTTTGAACCCCATCACCAGTGCATTACTGTTGGCCCTGGCGAGTGCCAACGTACAGGCGATGTCGATCACCGAGGCCGTCCAGAGCGCCGTGGACTACCACCCACAAGTCAGCTCCAACCGCAACAGCAAGCTGTCGGCCGATGAGGACGTGAAATTTGCGCGTGGTGGCTACTACCCTTCCGTGGATTTGGTCGCTGGCTATGGCCGCCAGCGTTCGGACAACGCCACTACCCGTGCCGAGGGTAACCACAACAAGGAAACCCTCAACTACACCCAGTCCGAGCTGCGCCTGCGGCAGATGATCTTCGACGGCTTCAACACCTCGAATGAAGTGGGCCGTACCAAGGCAGTCTCCACCTCCCGTGCCTACTACACCCAGGCCGTTGCCCAGGATGTCGCCTTGCGTGCCGTGGAGGTCTACCTGGAAGTGCTCAAGCGCCGCGAGCTGGTAACCCTGGCCAAGAACAACCTGCAAGCCCACCTGCGCGTCAACGACCAGATCGGCCTGCGTAACGAGCGCGGCGTTGGCAGCACCGCCGACCTTGACCAGTCCCGCGCACGTCGCGCCCTGGCAGAAAACAACCTGGATACCGCCGAAGTCGACCTGGCCGATGCCGAGGCCAACTTCTTCAGCGTGATCGGCCGTGCCCCGGACGAGCTGGAAAGCCCGCAGACCATCAAGGCCGAGGTGCCAGAAACCCTCGAAGGCGCCCGCGACAGCATGCGTCAGAACAACCCCTACATCAAATCTGCCCAGGCTGACGTCAACGCGGCCGAGCAGCAGTACGAGGTCGGCAAGTCGACTTTCTACCCGCGCTTCGACGCCATTCTGGCAACCGGTGCCAACAACAACACCGGCGGCGAGAAAGGCCACAACAACAACGACTGGCAGGCCGGTGTAGAGATGAACTACAACCTGTTCCGTGGCGGCAGCGACAAGGCCCGCCTGCAGTCTGACGCGCACAAGATCAACCAGGCCTTGGACATCCGCAACAACGCCCTGCGTGAGTTGACCGAAAACCTGAGCCTGGCGTGGAACGCCATGAACAACGCCAGCAAGCAGCTGCCGACTGCGCGTGAATACGCCGAGACCACCAAGCGCGTGCGTGCTGCCTACCAGGACCAGTTCGGCCTGGGCCAGCGTACCCTGCTGGACGTGCTGGACAGTGAAAACGAGCTGTACAACGCCGACCGCCGCTACACCGAAGTGCGTTATACCGAGGAGTTCTCGCGTTATCGCGTACTGGCGACCATGGGTGAGTTGCTGACCAAGCAACATATCTCGCTGCCGCCAGAGGCGCTGGCTACCACTGAGGTACGCACCGAGGCGCGCCTGCCCGAGATGCGTTGATCGGATTTGAGATTCGGGGGCCGCTTTGCGGCCCCCAACCCTCACTCGGCGCCATGGTTACGCTGAAACGTCTCCATCCCCATCGCCTTGATCTGCCCCTCGATCAACGCCTCGAAAGGCGCCAGCAGTGCATCGAAGCAGACAGGCTGCTCCAGCGTATTCAATGCCCCCACCACCGCCTCGATCGTCGACAATGCCCCCACTTCCGGCGCTTTGCGCAGCCGGTAACGTGAAGGCGTAACGGCCCCCAAGGACACTCTCGGCAACCCCTCCAGCAACGGATTCATGTACAACAGCTTGCGCGCCTTGCGCCAGGTGCCGTCGGGCACGATCAGCAGCAAGGGTTGGTCTTCGGCTTCGCTATACGCCGAGAGCACCTGGGCGTCGTCACCCGGGAATAGCAGCGCCGGGCGGTAACCGGGCGTCGCCAACAGTTCACTCAAGTCCTCGAACACCTCTCCAATCCGCAACTCGGCATTGTTCAGGCCAAGGGCAGCAAGGCGTGCGGTATTCAGGGCATGGGCGGTTTCACTGGGGTGCTGCAGCAGGATGACGCGGGTGCGGCTGTCGAGTGCGGGGATCAGTGGGCAAAGGCAATGGTCGAGCGGGCGCTGGCAGCGCTCGCAACGGGGTCTGGGCATGGGGTTCTCCTTGGCGGAGACAGTTTGCCACAGAAACGGGGCCCGCTTTGCGGGCCCAGCAACCTCAGCGGTTGAAGCGCTCCGCCAGGCTATGCAGATACTCCGCCATGCGCTCCAAGTCCTGACTGATCTGCGCCCCCTGCCTGGCCTGCCCGGCACTCTGGTCACACAACTGGGCGATCCTCACGATCTGCTGGTTGATGTCCTCAGCCACATGGCTCTGCTGCTCCGACGCCGTCGCCATCTGCTGGCTCATGCCAGTGATACGGCTGACCGCCTGGGCAATGCCGCTCAACGCCGCCTGCACGGCCTCGACACTGTGCACGCTCTCCCGCGATATCTGCTCGCCCCGGCTGGCCGTGCTCACCGCACGCTCGGCACCTGCACGCAGCGAGGCAATGATGTGGTGGATCTCATCGGTAGACGCACGGGTGCGCTGGGCCAGCGAACGTACTTCATCCGCCACCACGGCAAACCCGCGCCCCTGCTCGCCCGCGCGCGCCGCCTCGATGGCTGCGTTCAGTGCCAACAGGTTGGTCTGCTCGGCAATCGAGGTAATCACATCGACCACACTGCCGATCGACTGGGTTTGCTCGGCCAAAGCGTTGACCGCCTGGCCGATGTCATTGACCGCATCACTCATGCTGCCCATGGCCTTGAGGCTTTGCAGCGCCAACTCACTGCCCTGTTGTGCCAGCTGGTCGGCATCACCCGCCGCGTGTGCGGTGCTTTGCACGTTGTGGGTAACCTCCTGAATGGTCGCCGCCATCTGGGCAATGGCCGTCGCGGATTGGTCGGTCTCGCTGCGCTGGCGGTCGAGCATTTGTGCTTGCGCATCGGACAAATCGGACGACTGCGCCGCCCGCGACTTCACCCCGACGCCCGCATCCACCAAACGGGTCAAAGCCGTTTGCAGTCGTGCTTCCTCGCTGATGATGGCCAGGTCGAGCTGGCCCTGCAGCCCTGGGTTGTCGCTGTAGGTCAGCGCCACCAGCGGGCTGGTAAAGGCCTTGGGGTGCTCGGCCAGCGTGCGGCGGATGGCCTGGTTCTGCCGGTGCTCGACCAGGTACCAGGCCAACAGCAGGCTGGCCATCAGCACGCCAAGTGCTGCATAGGGTGGCAGCCACAGGTAGCCAGCCGCCGACAACAGGCCCGCACCAAACAGCGGCCAGCCGTGCCCCAGCCCATGCCCCAGCCGCGCCGCCCATGGCACGGCAGCCCTGCCGCTGCGCAGGCGGGCATACAGCGCCTCGGCACGGCGGATCTGCTCGCGCGTGGGCACCGACTCGTAGCCACTGATGCGGCCCTGCTCGTAGATCGCCGTGACATAGGCGCTGACCCAGTAATAGTCCCCGTTCTTGGCCCGGTTCTTGACCACGCCCATCCACGGTTTGCCCTGCTTGATGGTCTCCCACATATGCCCGAATACCGCCGGCGGCATATCCGGGTGGCGCACCAGGTTGTGGGGTTGGCCGACCAGCTCGTCGTACGTGAAGCCGCTGATCGCCACGAAGGCATCGTTGCAGTAGGTGATGCGGCTGTTCAGGTCCGTGGTGGAAATCAGGCGTTGATCGCTGGAAAAGGTTCTTTCGTGCTCAGTGACGGGCAAATTCATGCGCATCTTGGGCGATCCTTGCAGGATGAAATGAGGGAAAATCATCAGCGCAAATTGATATGTAGCAGAGCGCTATCAGGTTAGCGGCCACCCCATGCAGGAAATTAGAGCCTCCCGACGAAATACATGAACAACGTGCTCATCAACCCACATTGAGCTGGCTTTTCAGCAGGTCGCGGAAGGTCTGGATCAAGGGTTCACGGCTACGCCCGCGGCGGATGATGAGCGAAAACGGGGCCTGGTAACCAAACGTCGACGGCGACAGCACACGCAAGTCGCCCTTGTCGACCCAGGCCTGGGCGTAATGTTCGGGCAAATAACCGATATAGGCCCCGGACAGAATCAGGATCAGCTGCGCCTCCATACTCTCCACCGTCGCCGCACTGTGCTTGAAACCATGCCGGGCTAACTCAGCCTGGCTCCAGTAGCCACGCCCGACCATGCGTTGCTGCGTCACCACCGGTTCAGGGATACGCCGCTCGGCATACAGCGGGTGACGGCTGCTGCAGTACAACCAGTGCTGCTCACGGTACAACGGCTGGTACAGCAGGCCGCTCATGCGCGAGGAGAACGCGCCAATGGCCAGGTCCAGGCGGTTGTCCTGCACACCCAGTTGCAGCTCGTAGGGGCTGGACACCGACAGGTGCAGGTGCACCGCCGGGTGCTCCTGGCTGTAGGCGCCAATGGCTTCGGCCAGCGGCAAGGCCCGGTCACCAACCGTGGAGTCGATCACCCCAAGGTTGAGGGTGCCGCGCAGTTCTCCCTTGAGGGCAGCGGCATACTGCTCGAAGCCGTCCAGCTCGGCCAACAGGCGCAGGGTTTCCTGGTGGAACAGTTCGCCTTTGCTGGTGAGGCTGAAGCCGCCCCGGCCACGGTGACACAGCACGATACCCAGGGCCCCCTCCAACTGGCTCATGTACGTACTGATGGCCGAGGTTGAAAGGTTCAGCTCGCGCTGAGCGTTGGCAAAGCCCTGGTGGCGCACCACGCTGATAAAGATGCGCAGCAGTTTCAGGTCGGGCAAGGTCGAGGCCATGGTGCAACGGTTCCGCAGGGGTATTTGCGCGCAGTCTAACCGCTCTGCCCGCCTTTAGTTCAGAAATTCCTGAACTAAGTTTTTGTCGGTAGCGATTCTTCCCCGCCACTACCTTCAGCAGACTTGGCCGAAATGTCCCTGCCCGCCGGCAAAACCACACATGAAATGGCGCGCGGCGGCACAGGTTCGAACAAACAGAACAATCGACCGACTGATGAGGCCCACCGTGGACAAGACTCTCCACCAACCACTGGGCGGCAACGAAATGCCGCGTTTCGGCGGCATCGCCACCATGCTCCGTCTCCCCCACCTGCAAAGCGCCGAAGGCCTGGATGCCGCCTTCATTGGCGTGCCGCTGGACATCGGCACCTCGCTGCGCTCCGGCACCCGCTTCGGCCCACGGCAGATTCGCGCCGAGTCGGTGATGATCCGCCCGTACAACATGGCCACCGGTGCCGCACCGTTCGACTCGCTGTCGGTGGCCGACATCGGCGACGTGGCGATCAACACCTTCAACCTGCTGGACGCCGTGCGCATCATCGAAGAAGCGTATGACGAGATCGTCGAGCACAATGTCATCCCGATGACCCTGGGTGGCGACCACACCATCACCCTGCCGATCTTGCGCGCACTGCACAAGAAGCACGGCAAGATCGGCCTGGTGCATATTGATGCCCACGCCGACGTCAACGACCACATGTTTGGCGAGAAGATCGCCCACGGCACCACCTTCCGCCGCGCCGTGGAAGAAGGCCTGCTCGATTGCGACCGCGTGGTGCAGATCGGCCTGCGCGCCCAGGGCTATACCGCCGACGACTTCAACTGGAGCCGCCGCCAGGGCTTCCGTGTGGTGCAGGCTGAAGAGTGCTGGCACAAGTCGCTGGAGCCACTGATGGCCGAAGTGCGGGAAAAAGTCGGCGGCGGCCCGGTTTACCTGTCGTTCGACATCGACGGCATCGACCCGGCCTGGGCGCCTGGCACCGGCACCCCGGAAATTGGCGGCTTGACCACCATCCAGGCGATGGAGATCATTCGCGGCTGCCACGGCCTGGACCTGATCGGCTGTGACCTTGTCGAAGTCTCCCCGCCTTACGACACCACCGGCAACACCTCGCTGCTCGGTGCCAACCTGCTGTTCGAAATGCTCTGCGTGCTACCGGGCGTAGTGCGTCGCTAATACCGCTACACCCCGGCAGGAGCCATGAGGGAGGGCCACTGAGGCCCGCCAACAACACGACAAGACCGCCGGGCGCCGTGCAACCGCCCGCGTGGTCGATCTCGCCATAATAAAGATAATCGGGAGACCCCCAATGGCCTTGGACATCATTGTTGTAATGATCTATACCGCCGGCATGCTCGGGCTTGGCTGGTATGGCATGCGGCGCGCGAAAACCCACGAAGACTACCTGGTAGCCGGGCGCAACCTCGGCCCGGTCCTGTACATGGGCACCATGGCCACGACCGTGCTGGGTGGAGCTTCTACCGTTGGCACCGTACGCCTGGGCTACGTTCACGGCATTTCCGGTTTCTGGCTGTGTGCAGCCTTGGGCCTGGGCATCATCGCCATCAACCTGTTCCTCGCCAAACCGTTGCTGCGCCTGCGCATCTTCACCGTGACTCAGGTGCTGGAGCAGCGCTACAACCCGACCGCTCGCCAGGCCAGCGCCGTGATCATGCTGGCTTACGCGCTGATGATCGGCGTGACCTCTACCCTGGCCATGGCCACCGTACTGCAAGTGCTGCTGGACCTGCCATTCTGGGCCTCGCTGATGCTCGGCGGCGGTGTAGTGGTGCTGTACTCCACCATTGGCGGCATGTGGTCGCTGACCCTGACCGACATCGTGCAGTTCGTGATCAAAACCGTCGGCCTGATGTTCATCCTGCTGCCAGTGTGCCTGTACAAGGCCGGTGGCTGGGATACCCTGGTGGCCAAGCTGCCGGCGGCCAGCTTCCAGCTGACCACCATTGGCTGGGACACCATCATCACCTACTTCCTGATCTACTTCTTCGGCATTCTCATCGGCCAGGACATCTGGCAGCGGGTGTTCACCGCCCGTGACGAGAAAGTCTGCCAGCGTGCCGGTACCACCGCCGGTGTGTACTGCGTGCTGTACGGCCTGGCCTGCGCCGCGATCGGCATGGCTGCACATGTGCTGATGCCCGACCTGGCCAACCCGAACAATGCGTTCGCCGAAATGATCAAGACCACCCTGCCCGATGGCATCCGTGGCCTGCTGATGGCGGCAGCGCTGGCAGCCATGATGTCCACCGCCAGTGCCGGTCTGCTGGCGGCCTCGACGACCGTGACCGAAGACCTGCTGCCCAAGCTGCGTGGCGGCAAGCAGTCGAGCCTTGGTGTCAGCCGCCTGTTCACCCTGCTCACCGGCCTGGTGGTACTGGGTATCGCGCTGATGGTGAACGACGTGATCAACGCACTGACCCTGGCCTACAACCTGCTGGTCGGCGGCATGCTGATCCCGCTGATCGGGGCGATCTTCTGGAAGCGTGCGACCACCGCCGGCGCCATTGCCAGCATGTCGCTGGGCTTTGCCACCGCGCTGCTGTTCATGTTCAAGGACGGGCTGGAGGCCAATACGCCGATCTACTACAGCCTGGCTGTTGGCCTGGTGAGCTTTGTGGTGGTTAGCCTGATGTCGCGTAAGTCGGTGGCAGCGGTGAAGCTGGCCTGATAGACCCTGACAGATACAACAAGGCCGCTGCATCCAACCGGATGCAGCGGCCTTTGCTTCTTTTATCAGCGACGACGCGGCTGGCGCTTGCGCTGCTCTTCATCAGTCGGGATCGGCACCGGCTGCAAGGGTGGTGGAATCAGCCCCAAGGCAACCGCCAGGTCGTGGAGCCAGTTGGACAGTGGTTTATTCATAATGCCCCCTTGACGGGTCAGCCTCACGGCAAATCAATCCTGCGATGTTTCATACAGATCATAGCCCGATGTCCTGTATTACGCATGCCTCTGCTCTTACAGATAAGGGCCATTTTGACGCGGATCAAGCCGTAACGGCGCGTTCCGACGACTGGTTAATCGTTTCGCTTTGTTGCAGGTCGATCCACGCCTGCAAATTGGCACCGCGCATACCCTGGCGCCACATCAGCCAAGTGACCGCCTGATCGAACGGTGCCTGCAGGCGGTGCACCCTTACCCGGTCGCGCCCAGGCAAGCTGTCGAGCATCGACTGGGCCATCATCGCCACGCCAGCGCCGGCAATCACGCAGGCCAACATGCTCTGGTAAGACTCGATCTCCATGACCCGGCCCATCGGGGTATGCGCATGGGCATACCAGGCCTCCAGGCGCATGCGGTACGAGCAGCCCTGGCGGAACGTGAACACTGCCTTCCCTGCCACATCCTTGGCGGTATGCACTGCCGGGTGCTCCGGGCTGGTGATCAGCACCAGATGCTCGTCACACAACGGTACGCCATCCAGCCCCGCCAGGTTCAGCGGCCCATCCACCAGGGCAGCATCCAGGCGGTGGCTGAGCAAGCCTTCTAGCAGCTCGCCGCTAGGGGCAGCGCGCACCTGCAGGTTCACCGCCGGGTAGGCCTGGTGATAGCGCGCCAGCAACGCCGGCAAATGGGTTGCCGCCGTGCTGTACATGGTCCCTAGCACAAAATCCCCGGCCGGTTGGCCGCCCCGCACGGCAGCCAGCGCCTCGTCGCGCAAGGCCGACATGCGGTGTGCGTAGTCCAGCAGCACCTTGCCCGCCGGCGACAGCTGCAGGCGCTGACGTTCACGCAGGAACAGCTCGACCCCCAATTGCTCTTCCAGTTGGCGCAGGCGCGTCGACAGGTTTGACGGCACCCGATGCAGGCGCTCTGCGGCACGGGTGACCGAGCCTTCCTCGGCCACGGCCTGGAAGATACGCAGTTGGCTGAATTCCACGGCATTCTCCAAAACAGAACAACTTGATCATCATTATTCAATTTTATTGAAAAAAAACCGCCCTAACCTGCCGGCTATCGCTTACATCTGTGCAGGAGACTTGTCATGTCGCCACTTATCCAACTGCTGGCCAGCGCCGTGGCGCTGATGATGGCCATGGGCATCGGCCGTTTCGCCCTCACGCCACAATTGCCGCAACTGATCGCCGAAGGCCAGTTCGACCTGGCGGTTGCCGGGCTGGTCGCGGCAGCCAACTACCTGGGCTATTTCATTGGCGCGGTAGATGCCATGTTCGCCCGCTCACCCGGCCAGGTTCGCCTACGCCTGCAGGGTGGGCTGTGGCTGTGCGTGCTGCTGACCCTGGCTTCGTGGGCCGCTGATGGGTTGTGGAGCCACCTGCTGCTGCGCTTTGGTACCGGTGTGGCCAGTGCCTGGGTGCTGGTGATGATCACCAGCCTCAGCCAGCGCGTGGCCAATGCACACAACCGCCAGCGCCAAGGCGCCCTGGTGTTCGCCGGGCCGGGCCTGGGCATTGCCGTGACCGGGCTGCTGGCCTTGGTGGCGCATGTGCTGGGGCTGGGCTCGGCCGCCCTGTGGCTGATCTATGCCGTGGCTGCGCTGATGATGTTGCTGGCCGTGCGGCCATGGCTGCCACGCGCCCTGCAAGCGGCGCCAGCCGCATCGCCAGTGCACCAAGGCCCTACCCGCAGCGTCGGTATTGGCCGCCTGGGGCTGGTGTATGCGCTGTACGGCGTGGGTTACATCTTGCCGGCCACCTTCCTGTCGCAAATGGCCAACCAACAGTTCCAGGGGCAGTGGCAGGCCGACCTGTTCTGGCCGGCGTTTGGCCTTGCGGCGGCCTTGGGCGTGCTGCTAGTAAGCCTGCGCCGTGGCGGCCGCACCTCAACCTGGCTGACCGCCACGCTGTGGCTGCAAGGGGTCGGCGTGCTGGCCTGCCTGTTGGGCGGAGGCATCGGGCTGGCGCTGGGCGTGGTGCTATGTGGCGGGCCGTTCCTGGCCTGCATGCAACTGGTGATGCAACGCTCGCGAGAGCTGGCACCCCATGCCACGCAACGCAATGCCGGGCTATTGACCGCATGCTTTGCCCTGGGGCAACTGAGTGGACCATTGCTGGCAGCACTCAGCATCCAGTACAGCGGCGGGCTGCAGCCGGCACTGATGGCGGCGGCGGGCGGGTTGGTGGTGGCCGGAGGGTTGGTGCGGTTGGCACGCAGCGAGCGGGCCGGCGGCGCCTGCCCAGCAAACCTTTAACCGACATACCGCCGTAGCTGCTTCTTCACCCAAGGCTCGGCACTTACCAGAATCACCCCCAGCAGCACCATCAACGCGCCAATCACAAAGTTGACGCTCAGCGGCTCATCCAGCAGCAGTACACCAAAGGTCACCCCGAACAGCGGGGTGATGAACGAAAACACAGCGAGGTTTGATGCCAGGTATTTGCGCAGCAACCAGAACCAGGTCAGGTAGCTGACGAACGACACCACAATCCCCTGGAACAGCACACTGCCCATGGCCAATGGCGTCAGCGAGACGGCGCCGATCTGCCCGCTGAGCAAGGCAATCAGCAACAGCCCGGCAAAACCCACCGCCAGCTGATAGAACAAGGTCAAGGTCGCCGGCGCCTCTGACAGTCGTGAGCAGCGCACCACCACCGTGGTCGCGCCCCAGGCCAGGCCGGCGATGACACCGAAGGCATCACCCAGCAGCATGCGGCCATCCATCTCCTCGAACGACATGCCACCGGCAAACGCCATGGCAATGCCACTAAATGCCAGCAGAATCCCCAGCCACTGCAACAACCTCAGGCGCTCGCTGGGTAACCTGAAATGCAGGCCCAGCGCGGTAAACACCGGTGCGGTATAGAGGAACACCGACATGTGGGCCGCCGACGTCAGCTTCAGCCCCTCGGCAATGAACAGGAATTCCAGGCCAAACAACCCACCTGCCACCACTCCGGCGCGCCATGTATTGCCGACTTGCTCCCAACCACCACGCCAGCACAACATCAGGCCTACCAATATGGCTGCGATGCCATTGCGCAGGGCCGCTTGCATCACCGGGGCGATATCCACGGCGGCGGTTTTGATCAGCACCTGCTGGCAACCCCAGATCAGGCACAGCCCCAGCATCACCTGGAAAGCGAACGCGTCAGGGTTCTTGCGGACCGCGCTCATGAGCGGGCCTCTGGGGTGATCGTAGGCATGGGCAAAGGCTCGGCAGTATTCAGAAGTTACCGATTATCGGGTTTCCATGCCCACCGTTGCCAGCCTCAAAACGACCTCAAGCAATCTGCGCCTTCGCTGACACCTGTTCGAAGGTGGCTTCATCCAGCGCATCCGCCTGCTCGTCCAGCACCTGACGCGGGTGCTCGAAGCCGGGGATGCTGCTGTCGATCAGGCTCATCAGGCGCAAACCGCGCTCGGTCAGCACGAAGTTTTCGCCATTGCCGCCCTCTTCTTCAGGCCGACTTTCGATGAAGCCACGCTTGAACAGCAGCTTCTCGTACTCGCAGGCAAGGTTTTTAAGCAGGTCCAGGTCTCCCACCGGCTCACCCTTGGCAGCCAGCGCTGCAGCGTGCTGCTCGGCATAGGGGCGTGGGGTAAAGCTGTGACCAGCGCCGTTCTGCACCTCGTGCAACAAACGCTCGATCAGGTCCCAGTCGTAGGGGATGCTCATGGTGATGGGCTCCAGCTGTGGACGGAAGGGGTACACAGGTTGGGACCGGAAAGTGGGTGGTGACGTTCCGGAAAATGGAATAGATATGACGGCGCGCCCCCCCCTCGCCGGCTGACTGACCGTCATTGCCATCGGTCGTAATCGCTGAACTTGCCTGGGCCTATTACCCTCCACCGCGCATAACCACCGCTGGAGGTAAAAGGATGAAACCGCTACTACCCTTTACTTGCGCCATCGCCCTGTCCTGCGCCCTGCCCGCCTGGGCCTGCACACCGGAAGAAGCCACGCAGAAACGTGAAGAGCTGGCCGGGCTGGTTACCCAGTTGACCGAGCAGAACCCGCAGAAGGCCAAGGAGATCAATGACGAGCTTCAGGGGATGGATCTGGAGACGGCGAGCAATGACTTGCCCGACAAGTGTCAGCTGATCGACCAGCGGATCAAGGAATTGAAAACGGCGGAGCAGAAGGCTGAGTAGTTGTCGCCTGTACTGGCCTCTTCGCGGGCGTGCCCGCGAAAAAGCCAACACAACTACGTGGTGTTACTCAGCAGCCGGCTTGCGCTTTTTCAGCGGCGCCAGGCCATCAGCGCTGGCCAGCGGTGCATTGGTCTTCGGTTTGGCGGTCGGCTTGCGCTTGGCGGCAGTTTTCTTGTCGCCCGACTTCTTCTCGACCTTTTTCTTCTTGCTGCCAGCCGCCTTGCCCGAAGCCTTGACCTTCTTCGGCCCGCTGTAGGTACCCTTCACTTCCTTGATCACCCGGCGCTCGAACTGCTGCTTGAGGTAGCGCTCGATGCTCGACATCAGGTTCCAGTCGTTGTGGGTGATCAGCGAGATCGCCAGGCCTTCGCCACCGGCACGGCCGGTACGGCCCACGCGGTGCACGTACTCGTCACCACTGCGTGGCATGTCGAAGTTGATCACCAGATCCAGGCCGTCGATGTCCAGGCCACGGGCCGCCACGTCGGTAGCCACCAGCACCTTGGAGCTGCCCTGCTTGAAGCGCTCGATGGCCAGCTTGCGGTCCTTCTGGTCCTTTTCGCCGTGCAGCACGAAGGCCTTCACGTCCTTGGCTACCAGGTGGCCGTAGATGCGGTCAGCCAGGGCGCGGGTGTTGGTGAAGATGATCGCCTTGTCGAAGGTTTCGTTGGCCAACAGCCACTGCACGATTGCTTCTTTGTGCTGGTCGTGGTCGGCGGTGATGATTTGCTGGCGGGTGCCTTCGGCCAGCTGAGACACGCTGTTGAGCATCAGGTGCTCAGGGTCTTTCAGCACCTTGCCGATGATGTCGCGCAGGGCCGCGCCACCGGTGGTGGCCGAGAACAGCAGGGTTTGCTCGCGGTTCTCGCACTCCTTGCACAGGCGCTCCATGTCTTCGGCGAAGCCCATGTCGAGCATGCGGTCGGCTTCGTCGAGGATCATCACTTGCACGTGGGACAAATCGAGGTTGCCGGCATTGAGATGCTCGAGCAGGCGGCCCGGGGTGCCGATCAGCACATCCGGCACCTTGCGCAGCATGGCGGCTTGTTCCTTGAAGTCTTCACCGCCAGTGACCAGGCCCGCCTTGATGTAGGTGAACTGCGAGAACAGCTGCACTTGCTTGAGGGTCTGCTGGGCCAGCTCGCGGGTCGGCAGCAGGATCAGCGAGCGGATCTCTACCCGTCCACCTTTCAGGTCGACCAGGCGGTTGAGCAGCGGCAGCACGAAGGCAGCCGTTTTACCGCTACCGGTCTGCGCAGTCACGCGCAGGTCACGCCCTTGCAGGGCCAGGGGGATGGCCGCGGCCTGCACCGGGGTTGGCTCGACAAATTTAAGCTCGGCCACGGCTTTAAGCAGGCGTTCATGCAGGGCGAATTGGGAGAACACGGAGGTAACCTCGGGCAAGTGCGGGAAATTCAGTTGTATAGGGTAACGTTTTCTGCCGGCTTAGCCGAATTTCTTTTGGCAACTTTGCCGCCATCCGCGCTCTAATGGCACTTCGTTTCGTAACAAGACTGTACCCAAGCCCATGGATATCCAACGAATCTGGCGTGACTCCCTCGACCTGTGGGGCACCCTCGACCAACATCCCATGCTGCACGCGGCCATCGGCCTGGCGGTGCTGCTGCTGATTTCCCTGGTGATCGGCCGGCTGGCGCGCTTTCTGGTACTGCACAGCGCCCGCCTGCTCTCTCGCCAACCGGCACTGAAGTGGCTGGACGACCTGCGCCACAACAAGGTCCTTCACCGCCTGGCGCAGACCACGCCGTCGCTGGTCCTGCAGTTTGGCCTGAAACTGGTGCCGGAACTGTCCGACACGGCCCAGCACTTCCTCGGCAATGTCGCCCTGGCCTTCACCCTGCTGTTCATGACCATGGCACTGTCGTGCCTGCTGGATGCCCTGCTCGACATCTACGCCCGCACCGAGCACGCCCGCACCCGCTCGATCAAGGGCTACGTGCAGCTGGCCAAGATGATGCTGTGGATTTTCGCCGCCATCGTCATCATCGCCACCCTGATCGACCGCTCGCCGCTGTTGCTGCTGTCTGGCCTGGGTGCCATGTCGGCGGTGCTGCTGTTGGTGTACAAGGACACCCTGCTGTCGTTTGTCGCCAGCGTGCAGCTGACCAGCAACGACATGCTGCATGTGGGCGACTGGATCGAAATGCCGCAGGTGGGTGCCGACGGCGATGTGGTGGACATCACCCTTCACACCGTCAAGGTACAGAACTTCGACAAGACCATCGTCTCCATCCCCACCTGGCGCCTGATGAGCGAGTCGTTCCGCAACTACCGCGGCATGCAGCAATCCGGCGGCCGGCGGATCAAGCGCAGCCTGTTCATCGATGCGGCTGGGGTACGCTTCCTCACCCGCGAAGAGGAACAGCGCCTGAGCCAGGTGCAACTGCTGGGCGACTACCTGGCGGGCAAGCGCCAGGAGCTGCAAAACTGGAACGAGGCCCTGGGGCCCGTGGCGGAGCTGGCGGCCAATCGTCGCAAACTGACCAACATCGGCACCTTCCGCGCCTTTGCCCTGGCCTACCTGAAGAACCACCCCAACGTGCACCCGAACATGACCTGCATGGTGCGGCAGATGCAGACCACCGCCGAAGGTGTGCCGCTGGAGATCTACTGCTTTACCACCACCACGGTGTGGGCGGACTACGAGCGGATTCAGGGGGATATTTTCGACTACCTGCTGGCGGTGTTGCCGGAGTTCGGGTTGAGCCTTTATCAGCAGCCGAGTGGCAATGACATGCGGGTGGGGTTGAGCGGGCGCGTGACACATGAGCCTGCGCCGCGTCGCCTGGAAGAGATGAGCGAGGCTTGAGATTGCCGGGGCTGCTTTGCAGCCCATCGCAGGCAAGCCATGTGCAGTACTTGTGGAAGAGGCCGGCCGCTACCCCGCGTACCCCAACAGGTACAACAACCCGGTCAAGGTCACCAGCGAAGCCACGGTCGACAGCAGGATCGTCCGCGATATCAGCCCCGCCTCGCGGTTGTAGTACTCCGCCAGCATGAACGGCCCGGTCCCGGTCGGCAGCGCCGCCAGCAACACCGCCGAAGCTGCCCACATGCTCGGCAGGCTGAACACCTTGTACGCCAGCACCCAGGTCAGCGCTGGCTGCCCTACCAGCTTCAACCCCACAAGAGGCCACGGACTGGCCTGCGCCCCGGTGCGTTTTTCCGCCAGGAATGCACCCAGCGAGATCAAGGCGCAGGGGGTGGTGGCCAACGCCAGCATGTCGAGAAAATGCATCACCGGCTCGGCCAGCCCCAAGCCCGTCATGGCCCAGCCTGCCCCGGCCAATGGCGAGATCACCAACGGGTTCTTCGCCAGCGCCTTGCCCACCACCACAATGGCACGACCAACATGCCGCTCTCCCTGCAAACCGATCTCGATCAGCGTCAGTGAAATGGCAAACACCAGGCACACCACGATCAACGACGAGATCAGCGCCGGCTGCAAGCCCGCCTGACCGAACAGCAACAGGCACAACGGGATGCCAATGTAGCCGGTGTTGGCATACCCCGCACTGAGCCCATCGATGCTGGACGCCACCAGGCCATGGCCGCTGTACAGCCGCCACGCCAGCGTGATCACGAACATGGCCAGGGCACCTGCACCAAAAGCCACGATGAACCCAGGGTGCCAGATCTCGCTCCAGGTGGCGGTGGCGGTGACCTTGAACAGCAACGCCGGCAGGCACAGCCAGACCACCATCTTGTTGATTTCGGCAGCGGCCTTGTCGCCCAGCTTGTTGGTCTTGCGGCACAGGTAGCCGACCAGGATCAGCGCGAAGATCGGCGCAACAATGACGAAGATGGTGTGCATATCAGGCCTTGCCGGCCAGCGGTGCCTGGGTCCGCCCCCCCAGACGGCTCAACCACACCGACGCCAGGATGATTCCGCCGCCGATGAACAGCCGCCCCAGCGGCTCGTGCTGGTTCCAGATCAACAGGTTCAGCAGCAGCCCTACCGGTACATGCAGGTTATTCATCACCGCCAACGTACCGCCAGACACCAGGCACGCGCCCTTGTTCCACCAGTACAGGCCCAGCGCTGTCGGGCACAGGCCCAGGAACAGCAGCACCAGCCATTGCACATCGGTGCTCGGCAGGTGCTGGGCGTTGCCAAACAGAAGGAAGGCCGGCAACACCACCAGCAAGGCGCCCAGGTAGAAGTAGCCGAAGCGCGCGTAATGCGGCAGGTCGCTGGGGTGGCGTGCGACCAGGTGACGGTACAGCACCTGGCCAGCGGCATAGGTGAAGTTGGCCAGTTGCAGCAGCAGGAAGCCGATGAAGAACTCACCGCTGATGCTGTCGAAGCGGATCACCGCCGCACCGGCCACGGCAACCAGCGCGGCCAACAGCGCCCACGGGTTGAAACGCCGGTTCATGGCGTCTTCGATCAACGTCACATGCAGCGGCGTGAGGATGGTGAACAGCAGCACCTCCGGCACGGTGAGCACGCGAAAACTCAGGTACAGGCAGACGTAGGTGATGCCGTATTGCAGCGCACCGATCAGCAGCATCGAGCGCATGAAGCGCGGCTCGACCTGGCGCCAGCGGGTCAAAGGCAGGAACACCAGGCCTGCCAGCAGCACCCGTGCGAGCACGGCAAAGTAGCTGTCGACGTGCCCGGCCAAGTACTCGCCGATCAGGCTGAAGGAAAACGCCTGGATCAGCGCGACGATTATCAGGTAGCCCATGGTTGCCTCTTGTGAATCAAGGCCGCGACCTTAGCGGGTTGCGGTAAATGAGTTCAACCATCCAGGCGCCTGTCGTGGTTTTTTTATTGGGGCGTCAATCGA
>NZ_BCBJ01000016.1:0-21471 GCF_001320605.1 Pseudomonas sp. NBRC 111133
ATCTGACAAGCACTACAAGGCTCAAATCAATCATAAAAAAGCCCGGCGCTGATGGCCGGGCAGGTACACCCAAAGGAGCAACAAACAGGTGTCAGGGTTGGGAATTCGTTGAACCTCAGGCCACGGCCGCCAGTTTGGCCTTGGCCTGGTTGACGCCCTTCTCATGGAACTCGCCGCTCATGTTCAGGCCTTCGGCATGGATGAAGTCGACATCGTGAATGCCGATGAAGGCCATCACCTGGCGCAGATACGGTTCCTGGTGGTCGCTGCTGGCGCCGGCATGGATGCCACCACGGGCCGTCAGCACGATGGCGCGCTTGCCGGTCAGTAGGCCTTGCGGGCCAGTCGGGGTGTACTTGAAGGTGATGCCGGCACGCAGTACATGGTCCAGCCAGGCCTTGAGGGTGCTGGGGATGGTGAAGTTGTACATCGGCGCGGCCATTACCAGCACGTCCGCTGCCAGCAATTCATCAGTCAGTTCGTTGGAACGGGCCAGGGCCTCCAGTTCGGCGGCACTGCGCTGCTCTTCGGGCTTCATCCAGCCACCCAGCAGGTTGGCGTCCAGGTGCGGTACCGGGCTCACCGCCAGGTCGCGCACCGTGATCTGATCGGCCGGGTGGGCAGCCTGCCATTGCTGGATGAAATCACGGGTCAGCTGACGGGAAACGGAATCCTGCTGGCGGGCGCTGCTTTCGATGATCAGTACGCGGGACATGGGGTGCCTCCATCGGCAAAAAGGGGTGCGATTCGATGGAGGTGAGATTAAGGCTTGACCTATCGATAAAAAAGCGTAAAAAATGGGTTCAATCTATCGATTAATCAGTTTATTCGGCACTGCAGTTCAAGGCAATCCGCAGCTTGATGATCTGCCGGTTGAATTTGGCGGTGACATCGACGCTTTTACCCGCCGGTACGTTCACCCGGCGTACCCTGGGTGCTTCCGGGCCATTGCGGAAGGTCACCTTGCAGGCCGCCGGTACCTGCCCATAGTTGTTGAGGGTAATGGCACCAATGTCGTAGGCCGTGTCATAGGCGGTGTAGTCCAGCTTTACCCCGGTCAGTTCCTTCTCCACATCGATGGGGTAGGCCATGGCCCCGAGGGGCAGGCACATCAGTATTGCCGCACAATATTTCTTCATGGGCCGCTCTCCTTGAAAGAGCGCAGCTTAGGACAACAGGAGCGAAAGATGAAAGCGCCGCGCGTAACCCTTGACCAGTGGCGAACCCTGCAGGCAGTGGTCGATCACGGCGGGTTTGCCCAGGCCGCCGAGGCACTGCATCGCTCGCAGTCCTCGGTCAGCTACACCGTGGCCCGCATGCAAGAGCAACTGGGCGTGCCACTGCTGCGTATCGACGGCCGCAAGGCGGTGCTGACCGACGCCGGCAACGTGCTACTGCGCCGCTCGCGCCACCTGGTGAAGCAGGCCAGCCAGCTGGAGGACCTCGCCCACCACATGGAACAAGGCTGGGAAGCCGAGGTACGTCTGGTGGTCGATGCCGCCTACCCCAGCGCCCGCCTGGTACGTGCCCTGGCCGCGTTCATGCCGCAAAGCCGTGGCTGCCGGGTGCGCCTGCGTGAAGAAGTGCTGTCTGGCGTGGAAGAAGTCATGCATGAAGGCATCGCCGACCTGGCCATCAGCAGCTACAGCATCGGCGGCTACCTGGGCGCCGAACTGAGTGCAGTGGAGTTCGTCGCCGTCGCCCACCCTGAGCACAGCCTGCACCGCCTGGGCCGTGAACTCACCTTCCAGGACCTGGAAAGCCAGTTGCAGGTGGTGATCCGCGACTCCGGCCGCGCGCAGCCACGCGACGTCGGCTGGCTGGGTGCTGAGCAGCGCTGGACCGTCGGCAGCCTGGGCACCGCCGCCACCTTCGTCAGCAGCGGCCTGGGTTTTGCCTGGCTGCCCCGGCACATGATCGAGCGCGAGCTGCGTGAAGGCGTGCTCAAACCGCTGCAGCTGGACCAGGGTGGCAGCCGCCACCCACTGTTCTACCTTTATTCGAGCAAAGAGAAGACCCTGGGCCCGGCCACGCAGATTCTCATCGACCTGCTGCGCAATTTCGACACCGCGCCACTGGACGTGCCCTTCGCAGCCCCCCCACAAGCTTGAAAGGACCGCGCCCATGGCCTATTTCGAACACGAAGGATGCGCACTGCATTACGAGGAATATGGCCAGGGCGAACCACTGGTACTGCTGCACGGCCTGGGCTCCAGTTGCCAGGACTGGGAACTGCAGGTGCCGGCACTCAGCCACCACTACCGGGTGATCCTCATGGACATTCGCGGCCACGGCCGCTCCGACAAACCCCGCGACGGCTACCAGATCGCCACCTTCAGTGCCGACCTGCTTGCCCTGCTCGAACACCTGCACACAGGCCCCGTACACTTCGTAGGCCTATCCATGGGCGGCATGGTCGGCTTCCAGTTTGCCGTCGATCACCCGCAATGGTTGCGCAGCCTGTGCATTGTCAACAGCGCCCCCGAGGTCAAGCGCCGCACCCGCAGTGACTGGATATGGTGGCTAAAGCGCTGGGGCCTGGCGCGGCTGCTCAGTGTCGAAACCGTCGGCAAGGGCCTGGCTGAACGCCTGTTCCCCAAACCCCATCAAGCCGAACTGCGACAGAAGATGGCCCAACGCTGGGCCCGTAACGACAAACGCGCCTACCTCAAGAGCTTCGACGCCATCGTCGACTGGGGCGTGCAGGAACGCATCGGGCAGATCCACTGTCCTACCCTGATCATTGCCGCCGACCACGATTACACCCCGATACAACTGAAACAACGCTACGTCGCGCTGATGCCCAACGCCAGGCTGGTCGTCGTCGACGATTCCCGGCACGCTACGCCCCTCGATCAACCCGAGGTCTTCAACCAGACCCTGCTGCAGTTCCTTGCAGCCGCTTCCACCTCTCAAGGATCTTTGAGCCCATGCTGAAAAAACTCCTGCTCACCGCCTGCTCGGTCGCCTTCGCCACCAGCGTCATAGCCTCCGAAAAGACCCCGCACGTTCTGCTGGACACCAGCTTCGGCCAGGTCGAGATCGAGCTGAACGCCGAGAAGGCGCCGGTCAGTACCAAGAACTTCCTGCAGTACGTTGACAGCGGCTTCTACAACAACACCATTTTCCATCGTGTGATCCCAGGTTTCATGGTCCAGGGCGGTGGCTTCACTGACCAGATGGTGCAAAAAAACACCAACGACCCAATCAAGAACGAAGCCAGCAACGGCCTGCTGAACACCCGCGGCACCCTGTCGATGGCGCGCACCTCGGACCCGAACTCGGCCACCAGTCAGTTCTTCATCAACGTGGCCGACAACGACTTCCTCAACCCCGGGCGTGACCGTGGCTATGCCGTGTTCGGCAAGGTGACCAAGGGCATGGAGGTGGTCGACCAGATCGTCAACTCGCCGACCACCATCAAGAAAGGCATGCGTGATGTACCGGCCGACCCGGTCTACATCAAGTCGGCCAAACGCATCGACTGACCGCAGGCTTCACAGGGACGTGAACCGCCTGAGGGCAGGATGGAACAGGAGTGTCGTTACCCATGCTGTACCGCCGTTTCGAACAACTGATCGATATTTTCCGCGAAGCACCCAGTGAATCGCCGCCGACCACCGTGGGGCCGTTCTACCTGTATTACCTGCGCCAGGTATGGCCCAGTTTTCTTGCCCTGTTGGTGGTCGGCCTGTTCGCCTCGCTGATCGAGGTGGCCATGTTCAGCTACCTCAGCCGCATCATCGACCTGGCTCAGGGCACGCCCAATGCCAACTTCTTCAGTGAGCACCGTGGCGAGCTGATCTGGATGCTGGTGGTGATCCTGCTGCTGCGCCCGGTGTTCTTCGGCCTGCACGACCTGCTGGTGCACCAGACCATCAACCCCGGCATGACCAGCCTGATCCGCTGGCAAAACCACACCTACGTGCTAAAGCAGAGCCTGAACTTCTTCCAGAGCGACTTTGCCGGGCGAATCGCCCAGCGCATCATGCAGACCGGCAACTCGCTGCGCGACTCTGCCGTGCAAGCGGTGGACGCGTTATGGCATGTGCTGATCTACGCCATTACCTCGCTGGTGCTGTTCGCCGAGGCCGACTGGCGCCTGATGCTGCCGCTGCTGCTGTGGATCGTCGGCTACATCGCCGCGCTCTTCTACTTCGTGCCAAGGGTGAAGGAGCGTTCGGTGATCTCTTCCGACGCCCGCTCCAAGCTGATGGGGCGGATCGTCGACGGCTACACCAACATCGCCACGCTGAAGCTGTTCGCCCACACCGACTACGAGCAGCAATACGCGCGCGAAGCGATCAGCGAACAGACCGAGAAAACCCAACTGGCGGCGCGCGTGGTCACCAGCATGGACGTGGTTATCACCAGCCTCAACGGCCTGCTGGTGGTCACCACCACGGGCCTGGCGCTGTGGCTGTGGAGCCAGTCGCTGATTACCGTCGGCGCCATCGCCCTGGCCACCGGCCTGGTGATCCGCATCGTCAACATGTCGGGCTGGATCATGTGGGTGGTGAACGGCATCTTCGAGAACATCGGCATGGTCCAGGACGGCCTGCAGACCATCGCCCAGCCCGTCACCGTCATCGACCAGCCCAATGCGCCAGCGCTGAAGGTGAGCCGTGGCGCGGTGCGGTTCGATGACGTGGACTTCCACTACGGCAAGGCTGCCAACGTGATCGAAGGGCTCGACCTGAACATCCGCCCGGGCGAAAAAATCGGTTTGATCGGCCCGTCCGGCGCGGGCAAGTCAACCCTGGTCAACCTGCTGCTGCGCCTGTACGACGTGCAGGGTGGGCGTATTCTTATCGATGGCCAGGACATTGCCGAGGTGAGCCAGGCCAGCCTGCGCGCACAAATCGGCATGATCACCCAGGACACCTCGCTGCTGCACCGCTCGATCCGCGACAACCTGCTGTATGGCCGCCCCGGCGCCAGCGAGGCGGAGTTGCTCGAAGCCGTGCGCCGCGCCCGCGCCGACGAGTTTATCCCGCAGCTGTCGGACGCCCAGGGGCGCACCGGCTTCGATGCCCACGTGGGTGAGCGCGGGGTGAAACTGTCGGGTGGCCAGCGCCAGCGCATCGCCATTGCCCGGGTACTGCTGAAGAACGCGCCAATCCTGATCATGGACGAAGCCACTTCGGCGCTGGACTCGGAGGTGGAGGCCGCCATCCAGGAGAGCCTGGAGACGCTGATGCAGGGCAAGACGGTGATCGCCATTGCCCACCGGCTGTCGACCATTGCGCGGATGGACCGGCTGGTGGTGCTGGACAAAGGACGGATTGTCGAGAGTGGCAGCCACAGTGAGCTGCTGGAGCAACAGGGGTTGTATGCCCGGCTGTGGCATCACCAGACCGGGGGATTTGTCGGGGTGGACTGATCCAGGCTACGGCGAGCTTCTGCGCTGTGTCGCGATGGGCTGCACTGCAGCCCTCGAAGGCCCGAAATGCAAAAAGCCCCCGGCTTTATCAGCGCGGGGGCTCTTCGCAGAATGTGGCGGTGAAGAAGGGATTTGAACCCTTGATACGATTTCTCGTATACACACTTTCCAGGCGTGCTCCTTCGACCACTCGGACACTTCACCGTTTCTCTTCAAGCCTTGCGGCCCGTCGAGGTGCGCTAATTTAGTGAAAGCGCTTTCCTTTGGCAAGCATTTTTTTCAGTTTTTTCATGTATTTGCATTTGAGCCCCGGTGAACGCTGACCAACCAGTCAGCCTTGCTGCTTTACCTGGCCTCTGGCGCTGGGTAACGTCGTCGCCACGCCAACAAAAGGACTCTGCCATGAGCGAGCTGATTACCTACCACGCCGAAGACGGCATCGCCACCCTGACCCTGAACAACGGCAAGGTCAACGCCATCTCGCCGGATGTCATCACCGCCTTCAATGCCGCGCTCGACCGCGCTACTGAAGAGCGTGCCGTGGTGATCATTACCGGGCAGCCAGGCATTCTGTCGGGCGGTTACGACCTCAAGGTGATGACCAGCGGCCCTCAAGCGGCCATCAGCCTGGTCACTGCTGGCTCCACCCTCGCCCGCCGCCTGCTGTCGCACCCGTTCCCGGTAGTGGTTGCCTGCCCGGGCAATGCCGTGGCCAAGGGCGCCTTCCTGCTGCTGTCGGCCGACTACCGCATTGGCGTCGAAGGGCCATACAAAGTGTGCCTGAACGAAGTGCAGATCGGCATGACCATGCACCATGCCGGCATCGAACTGGCCCGTGATCGCCTGCGTCGCTCGGCTTTCCATCGTTCGGTGATCAACGCCGAGGTGTTCGACCCGCACGCGGCGGTGGATGCAGGGTTCCTCGACAAGGTGGTGCCGGCCGAGCAACTGCAGGAAACAGCACTGGCGGCGGCGCGGGAGCTGAAGAAGCTGAACATGCTGGCACACAAGAACACCAAGCTGAAGGTGCGCAAAGGGCTGCTGGAGGCATTGGACAAGGCGATCGAGCTGGACCAGCACCACATGGGTTGACCCGACAGGCTCACACCAGGGTTTGCCGCAACCAGTGCACACCCGTACACTGCCCGGCGACTGTCTGGTGTGAGTCGTACCATGCTTTATTCGTTGCGCATGCTCCTGCTGGCGCTGCATTTTCTTGCCGTTGGCGCCGTGGGCCTGGTCATTGGCCTGTGCCGCCCCTTCAACCCCGATAACAGCCGGGTGTTTGCCCACCTGTATAGCCGGCCAGCCACCTGGCTGATGCGCATCAAGGTCAAGGCCGAGGTGGGGCCACTGTGGGACCACCCTCCCGGGTGCGTGATTGTCGCCAACCACCAGTCCAACTTCGACCTGTTCGTATTGGGCCAGGTGGTACCACAACGCACCGTGGCCATCGGCAAGAAAAGCCTGGGCTGGATCCCGCTGTTCGGCCAGCTGTTCTGGCTGGGCGGCAACGTGCTGATCGACCGCAAGAACGCCTACCAGGCGCGCAAGGCGCTGCAAAAGACCACGCGCGTGCTGCAGGACGACACCTCCATCTGGATTTTCCCTGAAGGCACGCGTAACCCCGGCGAGCAGCTGATGGCCTTCAAGAAAGGCGCGTTTCACATGGCCATCGAAGCCGGTGTGCCGATCGTGCCGGTATGCGTCAGCCGCTATGCCAGGCGCATGAGCCTGAACAGCTGGCGCCAGCGCACGGTGATCGTGCGCTCGTTGCCCCCCATCGTCACGACGGGCATGACCCAACAGGACATCCCGGCGCTGATCGAGCAGTGCCGGGGGCAGATGCAGCAGTGCATCGACCGCATGGAACACGAGCTGGCCTGAAGCGGGTTGCTCTTGGGCCGGGTACGGCCCAAGCTGTAACCCGTGTTCAACCGGAATAAGCGGGCAACCATGGGTCGTGTCGTGGCATCGGCGGTGTACAGCGCCGGCAGAAAGGTCACCAACATCAGCATCGACGAAGGCAGCGAGTGGGCGCGCAAGCCGGGGCACTTCGTGTGGATCGGCCTGGAAGAGCCCAATGCCGAGGAACTGGCCAACCTGCAGTGCCAGTTCAACCTGCACGAACTGGCCATTGAAGATGCCCTGGAGAAGCACAGCCGGCCCAAGCTGGAAACCTTCGGTGACGCGCTGTTCATCGTCACCTATTCGCCGGTGCGCCACGAAGGCAAGCTGGAGTTCATCGAAACCCATATCTTCGCTGGCAACGGCTACATCATCACCTGCCGCAACGGCCACTCCAAGTCCTACGCCATGGTGCGCCAGCGCTGCGAGGCACGGCCATTGCTGCTGGAGCACGGCGAAGACTTCGTACTGTACGCCCTGCTCGACTTCGTGACCGAAAACTACCAGCCGGTCAGCGAAGCCATCCATGGCGAGATCGAAGAGCTGGAACAAAGCGTGCTGGGGGGCTCGCTGCAGGAGGACGACATCCGCCGCCTGCACAGCCTGCGCCGTGACATCCTGCGCCTGCGCCGTTATGTGGCGCCGATGGTGGAAGTGAGCGAAGAGCTACAGCGCCTGAGCTTCCCGTTCATCGACAAGAACATGCGCCCCTACTTCCGGGATGTGCAGATTCATGTGACGCGGCAGATGGAAGACCTGGCCGGCATCCGCGACATCGCCAGCCAAACCATCGAGATCGGCATGCTGCTGGAGTCGTCACGGCAAAGCATCGTTCAGCGCAAGTTCGCGGCCTGGGCAGCGATTTTGGCGTTCCCCACGGCCATTGCCGGGGTTTACGGGATGAACTTCCAGAACATGCCGGAACTGGCTTGGCACTATGGGTATTTCGGGGTGCTGGGTGTAATCGGGCTGGGGTGTGCGGGGTTGTATGCCAGCTTCAAGAAGTCGGGCTGGCTTTGAGGTTGTGGGGGCCGGTTTGCGGCCCCCAGCTTCTTACGCCGCGTCGTGCTTGCTCACCGGCTGCTGGATAAAGCGCAACATCCACTCCCCCACCAGGTCGCCCTGGTGCTCGGTGGCCAGGCTGGCCACGGCCTTGTGGTACACCTCATCCCCCAGGAACTCCTGACGCGCATCCAGCAGTGCGCGGGAGTAGTCGTGCACGAACTCCGGGTGGCCCTGGAAGCACAGCACCTGGTCACGAATGTGGTACGCCGCATTCGGGCAGAAGTCGCTGGAAGCAATCACCGTGGCGCCTTCCGGCAATTCGGTCACCTGGTCCTGGTGGCTGATCAGCAAGGTCAGCTCCGACACCTCCGGGTCCATCCACGGCGCATGGGCCGCCAGCGAGTAGCGATGGATGCCCACGCCCCAGCCCTTGTCGGCCCGCTCGGCCTTGCCACCCAGGGTCAATGCCAGTAACTGGTGGCCAAAACACACCCCCAGCAGCTTCTCGCCACGCTCGTACAATTTCAGCAGGTAAGCCTTGAGGGTCTGGATCCACGGGTCGGAACCAAACGAGTCAGCCTTGCTACCCGTCACCAGGTAGGCATCGAACACTTCACTGTCGGCGGGGTAATCGCCGTTCATCACGTTGTACACACGGAATTCGGCGGCGATCGGCTGACGCGAGAAGAGCTGCTCGAACATCCTGCCGTAGCCCTGGTACTGCGCGGTCAACTCCGGTCGCAGGACATCGGTTTCAAGGATGCAAACGCGTAACGACATAGGGGTAGTCCTGAACGACATGGGTGGGAATCTGCTGTAGAGACTGACGCGAAAGACACGTACAAGCAAGTAGGCTGCACTGACGAACGGTCACATTTCGTCGGCGTCCGCCTGGTACTTGCGCCACTGTCTAGCCAGAGCATGTCAGCCGACTGGCACATGGCCTCATAGCAAAAAGAAATCATCTACCAACACTATTAGAAGAAAGGGTTCTCAAACATGCATGCCACACACCCTACTGTTGGTTGTATATCCACGTTCAAGAGGCAGGCAGTTCAGGCGCCACGCTGCGTCGCTGCGATCGACCCGAGGTGCGACAAGGAAGCCAACGGGTATTCAGGAATAACAACAAGAAGGCGGTCCGCCATGTTTAGACAATCGAAAATTCGCCAAGCTGGGCTTATTCTCTTCGCCACCACTTTACTGCTGATTTTGCCGAACCTGACACGCTTGTTCGGCTGACAGTGGCGATGGCGCCAACGGGCAGTACACAGGTAACCTGCTGGCCTTGATGGTCGGAGATTGCCCATGCGCCACTGCCTTGCCTTGTTAGCGTTGCTCCTGAGCCTGCCGCTGTCGGCGGCGCAGCTGCACCTTGAGCTGGGCGCCAATACGCGCGAGTGGAGCAGTGCCGAACTGCTTGGCCATCCGCAGGCTCGGGATATCAGCATCGAACAAGACGTTTCCTACAAGCGCCCCATGCACTATCGGGCGGTGCCGTTGGCCACGCTGCTAAAAGGCGTCAGCGCCAGTGATCACCTGCAGGCCGTGGCGCTGGATGGCTTTGCCGCTGAAATGCCCGCTGCGCCACTGCTGCAGCAAGGGCCGGCACAGGCCTGGCTGGCGGTGGAAGACCCGGGCCAGCCGTGGCCGGCACTGGGCCAGGGCAAGCCGAGCGCGGGGCCGTTCTACCTGGTGTGGACTGCGCCGCAGGCCAGCGGCATCCGCCCGGAGCAGTGGCCGTTCCAGATTTCCACCATTCGCCAGCTCGCGCCGGTGGCGCAGCGTTTTCCCGCGCTGCTGCCCGACCCCAAGCTGCCCACCGACAGCCCGGTGCTGCAGGGTTTTGCATTGTTCCAGCAGAATTGCCTGGCGTGCCATCGGCTGAACGGTGCAGGGGATGCGCAGGTGGGGCCGGATTTGAATGTGCCGCACAACCCTACCGAGTATTTTCGGCCAGAATACCTGCGCAAGCTGATTCGAGACCCGCAAAGCCTTCGGCAATGGCCGCAAGCGAAGATGCCGGGGTTTGACGAACGTGTGTTGAGTGAACAGGAGCTGGATGCGTTGCTGGCCTATCTGGGGCATATGGCCAAGCGCAGGCCTTGACGCCCGCGTGTGCTTCTTCGCGGGCGAGCCCGCGAAAAAGGCAACACAATACACTCAGGCAATCGGCCGCTCATGCTTGACGCCCCACCCTTCCACCTCCCCCCCATAAGGTGTCACCAACTGTTCGAAGGCCTCTTCAAAGTCGCCAATCCCGCCATAGGTGGCATACATGACCTTGCTCAGTTCCAGGTGCCAGGCACCGTCGCCCAGCTCCTTCACCTGGGCATTGAGCGATTCGCCACGAAACTGCCCGGCCGCGCGGCGGGCCCCTGCTTCGTCGGGGAATACGGCATAGAACTCGATGGGGTGGATCTGGGTGAAGTCGAACCCGCCAGCTTTCATCTGGCGCAGGACGTTACTGCTGATATCGTCGTTCTGGCTGCTCATGAATCGTCCTCCTGAATAATGCTATGGATAGACTTTCCGTGCACTACGCACCTGCCGGCAGTCATTGGCCGGGCAGTTCGAGCTGATGCAAGACGCGAATTGAAGCGGTGCCAACCTGCAGAATAGGCGGCACCTTCCAGTAGCGTAGTGCCTGCAAAGGCGCCACGCAAACGTGTGGGTCAGGGTGCTTCGTGAATGCTGGTGATGGTCACGCCGCTATGCTCTTTCAGCCAGCGGGCGGTAGGGGAAATGGTGCGGTCCTGGAAGTCGTTGAGGTCCAGCTCGTCCATGACCGGGAACAGGTGCGAACGGATGGCCCGCGCGGCGTCCTCTTCGCTGGGACAGTGCTCGGCCCGCAGTGTCATGGTGGACGGTTCGCCTTTCTGATCGGCAAAAATGACTTCCCACGCTTTCATTGAACGAGCCCTCTCAATTCAAGAACATCAGTTGGTGTGATGCCTGAATAACTGACCCTGGGGCTGGGAATTTGTTCAGTCTGCCCGCAAAAGGGCCGCAATGCGGCCCTTGTTGCAGCGTTACTTCGGTGTGCCGTGCACCACGCCAGCGGTGTTATCCAGCAGGCTCTTGGTCGCGGTCTGAATGTACGCTTCGAGCTTCTTGAGCATTTCCGGCTGGTCCGGGCTTTCGATCAGCTCAGCCTTGAACTCGCTGCCCAGCTGGTAGCGGTACATACGCGGGCTCATGTCCTTGGACTCGATCAGGATGCGGTCGCCCTGTACCAGGCCAACAATCTGCTCGCTGCCCGACGGCTTGATCATGCCCACACCCTGGTCGCCTTCAGGCAGGTTGAGCAGGTCGCGGCCCCAGCACTGGTGACGGGTCTGGCCACCCAGGCGGCCCATGATGGTCGGCACGATATCGACCTGGGTACCCACGGTGTGATTCACCGCACCGAACTTCTCCTGAATGCCCGGGGCAATCAGCAGCAGCGGTACGTTGAAACGGCCCAGGTCCAGCTCGGTGACCTGCTGGTGGTTGCCAAAGCCATGGTCGCCGACGATGACGAACAGGGTTTCCTTGAAGTAAGGCTCTTTACGCGCCTTCTCGAAGAACTGGCCCAGCGCCCAGTCCGAATAGCGCATGGCGGTCAGGTGCTCATCCAGGCGGCCCTGGCCGGTGACCTTCTCGACTGGCAGGTCTTTCGGCAGCGCGTATGGCGTGTGGTTGGACAGCGTCTGCAGCAGCGCGTAGATAGGCTTTTTGCCGTCATGCTTGGCCAGTTCCTCGTTACCGCGGTCGAACATGTCCTGGTCAGACACGCCCCAGGTCGGGTCGGAGAACACCGGGTTGACGAAGTCGTTACGGCCGATGAAGGTGGTCATGCCCTGGTTGCCGAAGAACCCGGACTGGTTGTCCCAGGCAAAGTCGCCGTTGTAGACGTACACATCGTCGTAGTCGCGAGCGCTGAGCAGGGCCGGCAGGCCAGACAGCTTGTGGCCGCCTTCCGGGGTTTGCATCAGGTACTCGAAGCCCGGCAGGTTGGGGAAGCAGGCCATGGTGGCAAACATGCCCTGGTGGGTATGAGTGCCGTTGGAGAAGAAGCGGTCGAACAGCAGGCCTTCTTTGGCCAGCTTGTCGAAGTATGGGGTGATGTTGTTGGGGCTGCCCAGCGCGCCCACCGAATGGCCGGCGAAGCTCTCCATAAGGATCACCACCACGTTCTTGATCGGCAGGGTGCGGTCAGCCGGCGGCACGAAGTCGCGGCGGATGGCAGCCTCGTCGGCATCGACCAGGGTGTCGTTGGCGGTCAGCAGCTGTTCGCGCACGCTTTGCGTGGCCACATTCTGCTCCAGCACCGGCTTCCAGATGTTGGCGCGGTCTTCGCCGAAGCGGCTCTTGGCGGCGTCGATCAGGGTCAGGGTGCCGTTCAGGCCCAGCTGGTTGACGAAGTTGGAGTCGGTGGTGAAAGCATCACCCCAGCGCATCGGTGGCCCTTGGCGCAGGGTGCCACGGGCAGCGACCACGGCCACCAGCAAAATCACCATGAACACCGCCAGGCGGTTGTACCACGGTGCAACGCGCTGCACGCCCTCACCCCGGGTGGCACGGTCGATACCCTTGAACAGCAGGCTCAACAGCCAGGTACCGAAGGCCCAGGCCAGCAGGTAGCGCACCACCGGGAAGCCGTACCAGAGCATGCTCATGACGGTTTTCGGGTCTTCCTTGATGTACTGGAACACCAGGCCGTTGAGGCGCTGGTGGAACTCGCGGTAGAAGTCCATCTCCATCAGGCCGAGGAACATCACCACGCTGGAGGTGAGGGTCAGCCAGAAGCGGAACACGCCACGCCGGGCCATGGCCCAGGGGCTGAGGATCGCCAGCAGCAGCGGGATGCTGAGGTACACCACCACCCGCAGGTCGAAGCGCAAGCCGTTGAGGAAGCCTTCGGCTACCGTGGAATACGGCGTATCGCCGACCATGTCGCTGTTGTAGACCAGCAGCGCCAGGCGCACCAGGCTGAGCATCAGCATGATCACCAGGCCACTGAGCAGCGTGTAGGCCAGGTGGGATTTCAGGGTCGGCGAAAACGACGTTCGCGCGCCCTGTTGCTTCAAGGCGTCCGTGTTAGCCATGAATGGGAAGGTCCTAGGATTGCGGTTTGCGAAGGGGCGCTGGCGCTAGACCAACGCAGCATTATGCGGGTGCGGATTCTGTTTAAACCAATGTGAAAATTTTGTCACCGGGGTGTTGCGGGTTTTGTCTGTGCCGGCCTTTCAGATGCGCACATTTCCCCGCGGCCCCGCGATGGCCCAAATCACCAGGCCCACCACCGGCAGCAAAGCAATCAGCAAGATCCACAACACTTTGATGCCCACCTCGCTGCCACTCTTGATCACATTGAGGATGGCCCAGATATCCAGCGCCAGGATGATCAGCCCCACCAGGCTGTTGAATGTCGACCCCATGCTAAAACTCCTGTTAAAAGGCTTTGCTGCACAGCATAGTCAGCTATCGCGCCAATAGAAGCGAATCCTTGGCGATGGGCGCAGGTCTCTGAGTAGACTGCCGGTATTCATTGATTCGAGGTTCGTATGCCCCCCACCCACACGCAAAGCGCCGCCCCACCCTCACTGCTGAACGCTTGGCGCCAGCAGGCCGTGAACACCCCCTGGCTCAGCGCCGGTCTCGGCCTTAGCCTGCTGGCGGTGATCGTGCTGCTAGGCGCCAGCGTGTGGAACGCGGTGAACGGCGACCACGCCGATAACCTGCACCTTGCAGTACTGGGCGGGTTGTCCGGCTTTGGCGCTACCGCCCTGGGTGCTGTGCTGGCGGTGGTGCTGCGCGATGTCAGCGCCCGCACCCAGGACGTGATGCTGGGCTTTGCCGCCGGCATGATGCTCGCCGCCAGCTCGTTTTCGCTCATTCTGCCGGGCCTGGATGCGGCCCGCGAGATTACCGGCAACGGCCCGGCTGCGGCCTTTACCGTGGTGCTGGGCATGGGGTTGGGCGTGCTGTTGATGCTGGGCCTGGACCGCTTCACCCCGCACGAGCATGAAAGCACCGGCCCCTGTGGCCCCGAAGCCGAGCGCATCAGCCGGGTGTGGCTGTTCGTGCTGGCGATCACCCTGCACAACCTGCCTGAAGGCATGGCCATCGGCGTGAGCTTCGCCAATGGCGACATGAACATCGGCCTGCCGCTGACCAGCGCTATCGCCATTCAGGACATCCCTGAAGGGCTGGCCGTGGCCCTGGCACTGCGTGCCACTGGGCTGGCGAGCCTCAAGGCTGCGCTGGTGGCGATCGGTTCGGGTTTGATGGAGCCATTGGGGGCGGTGATCGGGCTGGGGATTTCCACAGGCTTCGCCCTGGCCTACCCGATCAGCATGGGGCTGGCGGCAGGGGCGATGATCTTTGTGGTCAGCCACGAGGTGATCCCGGAAACCCACCGCAACGGGCACCAGACGGCGGCGACCCTGGGGTTGATGGGTGGGTTTGCGGTGATGATGTTTCTGGATACCGCGTTGGGCTGAGGCTACCCTGCACAGACCTGTGCAGGAGCGCGCCAGGCTTTAGATGTGGACGGCGACCTTCAGGGCTTCCAGGGCCGGCTCCACCTTGATGCCCACCTCTGCCCCCAACTCCAGCACCCGCGCCAGGTCATTCTGCCCCACCATCACCATCTGCAGCTCGTCATCCAGCAACTGGCTGAAGTTCAGCAGCACATAACCCCCCGCCTCTTTGTTCAATGCACCCATCTGCACCTGAATGCGGTTGAGCGCGGTCAGTGGCTCGGTACGGGCCAGCTGCTTGGGCTTGAGGGTGAACGGCACGCTGTTGTCGAACGAGTCGCTGATCTGCTGGAACAGGTCCTGGTAGCTGTCGGCCTGGAACACCACGGTGTCCGGCAGGCTGCCCAGCACCACCCATTCACCCAGCGGAATCGGGAACGTGTCGTCGTAGTTGATATCGGGGTTGGCGGCCAGGAAAGCAGCCGGGTCGGCATAGGCCTGGGCGGCCTCGTCGGCGATGCGCTCGATGTCGGCCTCGCGCATGCAGCCAGCGCCAATGAGGCTGATGAATTCGAGCAACTGAGTTTTCATGAAAGGGGGCCTGCGACGGGTGAAAAGTCGCCAAGGATAGCCGCAAATGCCCCCAGATGGTTAGCCGGCCAGCGCTTGCAGGCGGGCGGCGGCGTCTTCAGCCCCCATGGTTTGCGCCGCCATCAGCGCAGTGGCGCCGCGGGCATCCTGGCGCTTCGGGTCGGCGCCTTGGGCCAGCAGGTAGTCGAGTATCTCGCTGCGATTGAACATGGCCGCCAGCATCAACGCCGTGCGCCCGTCCTGCGCAGCGGCGTCCACAGGGACGCCGTGCTCAAGCAACAACCGGATCATCGCCAGGTCCCCCTTGAAGGCGGCCCCGGCGATAGGCAGCTGGCCGTTGTCGTTGGCAATCAACGGGTCGGCACCGTGGGCCAGCAGCACGCGCACTGCTTCGTGGTGGCCGTGGTAGCTGGCCAGCATCAGCAGGGTATCGCCCTTATGGTTGCGCAGGTCGGCCGGCAGGCCGCTGGCAAGCAGGCGCTCGAGCATTTCGGCATCACCCTGGCGGGCACGTTCAAATACCTGTTCGGCGAATGCGGCGGTTTCGTCGTCGGTCATGGTGGCGGGGGCGGTCTGGCGGGTCATCGGAACCTCCTGGCATAAATGATTGCCCAAGTGTTTGTCAGGCACGCCAGTGGGGTCAAAGGTTCAGTTTCTATGGGACCGATAGGCAATGCCTGACTCGTGCAAAATGCACTGTGCAAAATGCATGACCATGCAACCTGCACGGTGGCGCCTTCGTAGAGTCTCCGTAAAGCCTTGTATTTACTGGATTTTTTTGGGATCAACATCTGGCACGGTCGCTGCAATTATCTACTCATGTCTGCCACACAACAGCCAGGAGTTGATATGGACCTCATCCAGCAAAAGTTCGTCTCGGTATTTTCTGCTTACCAGGTCAATACCCAGGCCCGCCCCGATGGCGGCGTGCTGCTGACCCTCCGCGCAGCCGACGGCAAGGTTACCCGCCGGGTGCTCACCTATGCGCAACTGCACAGTGCCGAGCAGCTGTCATGGGCGATCAGCGCCATTCGCCGTGACCTGGCTGAACAGGCTAGCGAATTGCCGGTGATTTCGATGCTGCAAAGTCAGCAGCGGTTTGCCCTGCCGACCTATCGCTGAGTTTGGTGTTGCTTCACCTGGCCTCTTCGCGGGCAAGCGCGCGAAGAGGCCAGAAAGGCCACTACAACTCATCAATTCCCAGAAACGCCCGCGCCGTCCCATCCCCGGTAAACCGCGCCTGCACACCGTGCTCGCTGCCATACAACCGCAGCGCCAGGCAAAACGGCGTATCTCCCAGCTCCACCCAACGCCGCGTCCCCGCCGGCACCACCAACCGGTCACCCTTCTCGCACAGCACCGAATACACCCGGTCGCCCAAACGCAGGCCAACCTGCGCACGGCCGCTGACTACGGCAAACACCTCTTCGGCATCATGCACATGTTCATCGCGCACATCGACCTGCGCCGGGTCTTCACCGTCGCGGTTCAACAGCACGAATGCCTTGCAGCCATGCGCCGTCATCAACTGGTCCAAATGCTCACGGCATGCGTCCAGCACCTCGCCTTCGGCCGTACCAGGGCGTACCCGCAAGCCATGCCCGGCATGCACAAAACGCACGCCCTGCTCGGCCAGGGTGGCGACGATATCGTCGTGGTGCGTCAGCACCTTGTTCGGCAGTTCCGGGCTGGAGGGGTGGAAAACGCTGAGAATGCTCATCAGGGGCGGGTCCTGGTCGGTTGCAAACAAAGGGCAATGATAACGGCTGCGGCCAAGGCTGCGGCACTGGCCATACCAAAGGTGAAGGTGGGGCCCAGCAATTTCCAGCTGTAGCCCGAATACAACGCCCCCAATGCGCCCCCGGTACCCGACAGTGCCGCATACAGCGCCTGGCCCTGGCCTTGTTGGCGGGCGCCAAAGCTGGCCTGCACGAAGGCGATGCTGGCGGCATGGAAGCAGCCAAAGGTGGCCGCGTGCAGCAACTGGGCAAAGATCAGCACGGCCGGCTCACCTGCCAGGTTGCCCAGCAACAGCCAGCGTACGGCCGCCAGCAGGAAACTGGCCAACAACACCCGCTGCACGCTGAAGCGGGCAAACAGGCGGCTCATGACCATGAACATCAGCACTTCGGCCACCACCCCCAGCGCCCACAGCAAGCCGATGGCTCCACGGCTATAGCCCAGGTGCTCCAGGTGAAGGGTCAGAAAGGTGTAGTAAGGCCCATGGCTGAGCTGCATCAGCGCCACGCAAGCGTAGAACGCGATCACCCCGGAGGCGCGTAACTGCTGCAAAAAGCCCCCGGCGCTGCTGCGCTCACCTTGCTCCACCGGCTGGGCATTGGGTACCCACAGGCTGGCGGCGACAATGCCGGCCATGATGGTGACCAGCGCCACCGGGTAGATGTCCAGGCTCAACCATTCGAACAGGCGGCCCAGGCCGACCACGGTCAGGATGAAGCCGATCGAGCCCCACAGGCGCACCTGGCTGTAGCGCGACGTTTGCCCGTGCAGGTGGGCCAGGGTAATGACCTCGAACTGGGGCAGTACCGCGTGCCAGAAGAACGCGTGCAGGGCCATTACCAGCGCCAGCCACGCGTAACTTTTGCCGAAGAAGATCAGGGCGAAGGTGGCCAGGGTGCACAACGCCCCCAGGCGCACGATCAGCAGGCGCTGGCCGGTGCGGTCGCCCAGCCAGCCCCACAGGTTGGGGGCAACGCAGCGCATCAGCATGGGGATGGCCACCAGCTCGCCGATGCGTGCTGGGGAGAAGCCCAGGTGGTCGAAGTACAGCGCCAGGAAAGGGGCAGTGGAGCCTAGCAGCGCGAAGTAGAAGAGATAGAAGCTGGACAGGCGCCAGTAGGGGATCGGGGGCATGGGATGGCCTTGTGTAGACCTGTTCCGGCCCTATCGCCGGCAAGCCAGCTCCCACAGGATTACCACAGGCCTGGGCATTGCGGGGTACCTGTGGGAGCTGGCTTGCCGGCGATAGGGCCGGTGCAGGCGAATCAGCGCTGGCCCAGCACCGGGGTATTCACCTTCACATCAGCATTCTGCGCACGGTGACGCAGCAGGTGGTCCATCAGCGCGATGGCCATCATCGCCTCGGCGATCGGCGTAGCGCGGATGCCCACGCACGGGTCGTGGCGGCCTTTGGTGATGACGTCCACCGGGTTGCCGTCGATGTCGATCGAACGGCCCGGGGTGGTGATGCTGGAAGTCGGCTTCAATGCCAGGTGAGCAACGATCGGCTGGCCCGACGAAATGCCACCCAGGATGCCGCCGGCGTTGTTGCTGAGGAAGCCTTCCGGGGTCAGCTCGTCACGGTGTTCGGTACCACGCTGGGCAACGCTGGCGAAGCCGGCGCCGATTTCCACGCCCTTGACCGCGTTGATGCTCATCAGCGCGTGGGCCAGCTCTGCGTCCAGACGGTCGAAGATCGGTTCGCCCAAACCCGGCATCACGCCTTCGGCCACCACGGTGATTTTGGCTCCCACCGAATCCTGGTCCCGGCGCAGCTGGTCCATGTAAGCCTCGAGCTCCGGTACCTTGTCCGGGTCGGGGCTGAAGAAAGCGTTCTGCTCCACCGATTCCCAGGTCTTGAACGGGATTTCGATCGGGCCCAGCTGGCTCATGTAGCCACGCACGGTAATGCCCTGGGTGGCCAGGTACTTCTTGGCAATGGCACCGGCAGCCACGCGCATGGCGGTTTCGCGGGCCGAACTGCGGCCACCACCGCGGTAGTCGCGGATGCCGTACTTGTGATGGTAGGTGTAGTCGGCGTGGGCCGGGCGGAACAGGTCCTTGATGGCCGAGTAGTCCTTGGACTTCTGGTCAGTGTTGCGAATCAGCAGGCCGATCGAGCAGCCCGTGGTACGGCCTTCGAACACGCCAGAGAGGATTTCCACCTCGTCGGCTTCCTGACGCTGCGTGGTGTGCCGGCTGGTGCCGGGCTTGCGCCGGTCGAGGTCGTGCTGCAGGTCGGCCAGGGAAATCTCCAGGCCCGGTGGGCATCCATCGACAATGGCGACCAACGCCGGGCCATGGCTTTCGCCAGCGGTGGTGACAGTGAACAGCTTGCCGTAGGTATTGCCGGACATGGACGCTCCGCGAGTTCTGCCTGAGGTGAACGAAAGCAGGCAGTATACAGATGGATTGCCCGCCTGTGCTGGCCTCTTCGCGGGCTTGCCCGCGAAGCGGACGAACCTGCCGTGCACTGCCAGAGAACCTTCCCGAAAACATTGGGTCAAACCACCATCTCCCCATGTAGTACCGCATGATGTCGCGCCTCGTCGCCCTGCTCTTCCTGCTGTGCACCAGCCTGGCCCAGGCCGCCGCCCCCACCGTGCTGCAACGCCCCATCGACCTGGACACCGGCCAGGGCGTGCTGCACGGCAGCCTGCTGTTGCCGCAACAGGCCACGCCGCCGCCGGTGGTGCTGATCATCGCCGGCTCCGGCCCCACCGACCGCGATGGCAACAACCCGGCGTCAGGCCGGGTCGACAATCTCAAGCGCCTGGCCCTGCTGCTGGCCAACGAGCACATCGCCAGCGTGCGCTACGACAAGCGCGGGGTGGCCGCCAGCCAGCCGGCCACGCCTGACGAGCGTGACCTCAGCGTGGAGCGCTATGTCGCGGATGTGGTCGCCTGGAGCCACAAGCTGAAAGCCGACCCCCGCTTCGGCCAGCTGATCCTCGTTGGCCACAGCGAAGGGGCGCTGATCGCCAGCCTGGCCGCCGAGCAGGCAGGTGCCAGTGCGGTGATCACCCTGGCCGGCAGCGGGCGGCCGCTGGCCGAAGTCCTGCGCGAACAGCTGGCCCGTCGCCTGCCGCCAGCGCAACTGGCCGGTGGCAACGCCCTGCTCGACCGCCTGCAAGCCGGGCAGACCAGCCTGGAAGTGCCCGCGCCGCTGCGCCAGGTGTTCCGTCCCAGCGTGCAGCCGTACCTGATTTCGCTGTTTCAGCAAAACCCGGCAGCCGCCTTTGCCCGCCTGCCCATGCCCGCCTTGATCGTGCAAGGGCGCAACGATGTGCAGGTGGATGTGGCCGATGCCGAACGGCTGAAGGCAGCCAAGCCGGATGCACAACTGGTGCTGATCGACGGCATGAACCACATGCTGCGCATCAGCCCCAAAAGCATGAGCCAGCAGCGCGACAGCTACCTCAACCCAGAACTACCGCTGGCACACGAGCTGGGTGAGCGAATTGTGACGTTCATCCAGCATTTGCCTTCCGCGTAAAGTAATCGGGCTCAGGTCCTTGGCAAGCCTGCCGATACAGCAGGCATAGCCGAGGACTTGCCCTGATGACAATAGCCCCTGCCGCCGTAGAGCCGGCCGAAGAGCCCCAGCCAAGCGCCGCCCTGCCCTGGGCCGACCTTGGTGCCGAACATTTCCAGTTGCTGCGCCTGGCAGCCCTGCCCACCGACCGCAGCACCGGCGCGCGGCCGCTGCGCTTTGTGCAGTTCGGCTATGCCGAGCGCCACGACAAGGCACACAGCCTGTTGCGCATGGAGATCCAGCTGCCCGGACAGAAAGTGCACAAAGAGCAGAACCGCCTGGACATCCGCGTCGACCATGCCGAGCGCCTGGTACGTATCGGCAATGAACAGGGCCTGCAACTGGAACCGGTGAACCGTGGTATCGGCCGCTTCATGCTGGCCCAGGCCGTGCAGTGGCTGCAGCGCAAGTGGTCGCACTATCGGGTGGAGGGCATGGCGCTTCCAAGCAAGGATGCGCTGAACGAAGACTCGCGCCTACGCCGTGACCACTGCTTGCGCGGGGTGGGTATCGAGGTGGAATACGAGGACAGCCAGCATTTGAAGGGCCGTACCGTGGACATCACCGTGGGCCAGCTCAAGGCCGCCTGGAGCAGCGAGCGCCTGCAGCGGGTGGAGATTCTGGATGCCGCCAACCTGCTGCAGCAGGCCGACCAGCAGTTGCAGGAAAAGGAAGGGCAACTGCGCGAGCGTGATGAGCGGGTGGCCAAGTACCAGCGCGAGGACGGCGGGTTGCGCTTTACCATTACCTGCCTGGTGGCGTTTGCGGTGTTTCAGGCGGGGTTGTTGATCTGGATTGCCACGCGCTGAGGCATCTCTGATGTGCTCGCCGTGACATTTTCT